>NZ_CABSQO010000020.1:0-79718 GCF_902479755.1 uncultured Tissierella sp.
AAGTATTATTATATATAAAACATAGTAATTTAATAGGAATTAAACATGGCGATTAGGGAAAGTAAATTATGTAGACCAGACAGAGAGGAGCTTCTAGGCTGAGAAAGCTCTATGCATAAACTTAATTGAAGTGCCCCTATGAATGTTAGGTCGAATAATAGTAGACTTTTACGGAATCTCCCGTTATCGAGATACAGCATGTTAGTGTTGGAAATGAGATAGACATTATTACTATTATTTTGTCTAAACAGAGTGGGATCGCGGAGTTAAACTCCTGCCTCTGAGTTATCAGAGGCAGGAGTTTTTTTATTTCTAAAAGTAGAAATTTAGAGGAGGCGATATTGGATATAAAATTAGAAGATTAGGGACGTTTAAAGTTAATTTAAGTTTACAAAATATTAATAAATAAAGGAGTGTAGTTATGAATACGAATTTAGTAGTAATAATAAACATTATGGTTATGTTAGTCGCTATTTACAGTTTAGTATTTTTGAAGAAAAAAAGATTTTCTTTTACGGTTAGGGTTCTCTTGGCAATGGGATCAGGGATTATCTTTGGTGCAGTGCTTCAGTTAATTTTTGGAGCATCATCTGAGGTAGTAAATCAGTCTAATACTTGGTTTTCTGTTATAGGAACAGGTTATGTAAGACTTCTTAGAATGATTGTTATTCCGCTGATTTTTGTTTCAATAACATCTGCCATAATAAATCAGAATTCTAAGAATTTAGGTAAAATGGCGACTCAAATAATTGTCATTTTGCTAATAACTACAGCTGTATCAGCCTTTATTGGCGCAAGTACAGCTAATATATTTAAACTTTCTGCTGAAGGCCTTCAATCTGGGGAGAATGAGCAAAAGGCAGTTGTAAATCTAGAGACTCGTTTAGAAGATTTTAAATCAAAACCAATTCAAGAGCAGATAGTTGAGATAATACCAACTAATCCTTTTTATTCAATGACAGGTCAAGGTAGTTCTGCTACTTTATCTGTTGTAGTATTTGCAGCATTCATAGGTTTAGCTACTATAGGTATAAGAAAAAATAAACCAGATTCAGCTGAAAATTTTACTAAACTTATAAGGTCTCTTCATGATGTAGTAATGCGTATGGTTACTATGATTCTTAGATTAACACCTTATGGAGTACTGGCACTTATGACAAAAATAGTTTCTACAAGTAATTTTACTGAAATATTGAGACTTCTTAACCTCGTAATGGCCTCGTATGTGGCTTTATTGATAGTTTTCATTATACATTTAGTGATTTTAGCAGTATTTAGGATAAATCCAATCATTTATTTAAAGAAAGCTGCAGCACCTTTAATGTTTGCTTTTACCTCTAGATCATCTGCTGGCGCTCTACCAATAAATATAGAAACTCAAGTAGAAAAAATGGGGGTATCTCAAGGTCATGCCAATCTGTCTGCTTCATTAGGTACTAGTATTGGGCAAAATGGATGTGCAGGTGTTTATCCTGCAATGCTTGCGGTAATGATAGCACCTACAGTTGGTATAAATCCATTAGCTCCAGCTTTCCTAATTAAGCTAGTTATAGTTACAACATTATCCTCTTTTGGTATAGCTGGTGTAGGAGGGGGAGCAACATTTGCTGCTTTAACAGTTCTATCAGCTATGGGTTTACCAGTAGGATTGGTAGGATTATTAATAGCTATAGAGCCATTAATCGATATGGGTAGAACCATGGTTAATGTAAGTGATTCAATTGTAGCAGGGCTTATTTCAAGCAAGCTCATGGGAGAATTAAATACTGAGGTATATAATGGTGAATTAAGTATAGAAAGGTAATAGGAAAGTAGATATAGGAAGTAGGATAATTATGCTATAACTATGACTTTTAGTTAAATATCAGTATTGTTGAATGATTTAAGATTGAAGAGATTTAAATTTGATTATAAATAATGGAGTTAATGATAGTAATAAAATAAAGAAACCTAGTTAAATTTAATTAGGTTTCTTTATATCTTATACTCTGTATAAACTTGTCCTTCTTCTTCTTTGTCTTTTTCTTTTTTTATTTAAAGCTACTATTCTTCCAAACACTAAAACCATTAAAACTAATATATACCATTTACTTAAAATATTTTTAAATATACTAGGAGCAGGTATCTTCTCTATATCCATGGTAGAGACAATATCTGTTTCGGCTACAACTTTGCCATTTAAAAGATATTCTAGCTTGCCAATTACTTGCCCTTTTGATATTGGAGCTTCTAAGGTTTCATCTACTATAATTCTTTCTTCTACCTTATCTTTCTGATCTTTCCTAACTATAAAATGAGAATCAGATTTACTAACTCCAGCTACAAAAGGAATGACACCATTATTCACATTAAAATTATTAATAAATTTATTAGCAAAACCAATTTTTACTTTCTCAAAATTTTCAATTCCATAATTTAATAATTTATGAATGTCGGAGTAAATATTTTTACCATTAGATTTTAATACTACAGCTATGAGTCTATGTCCATCTTTTTCTAGAGATGTAACAAGACATTGCTGAGCTGCAACTGTATAGCCCGACTTCACACCATTTACCCCATCATATTTAATGGGTGTTAGTTTACCATCTACATCAATCTTTTCTGTACTATATAGAAGCCTATTAGCTGATTTTAGAGGTCTAGGTTCAGTTTTTTTATTTGTTATAGGTATAGTGTAAGTATAATTTTTAACTATAGACCTAAACTTTTCATTTTCCATTGCATATCTACCAATCAATGCTAAATCATATGCTGTTGTTAAATGTTCCTCATTAGGTAATCCATTAGGATTAATAAAATTAGTATTCAAAGCACCTATTGATTTTGCCTTTTCGTTCATTAATTTACTAAAATTTTCTACACTACCAGAAATATGTTTTGCTATGGCAACGGCCGCATCATTGGCGGATTCTATAAGTAAAGCATTTAATAAATGCTCTAATGACAATTGTTCACCAGGTTCTAAGGCTATATGAGATCCATCAGTTAAATCTACAACTTCTTGATCTATGGTAACTATATCCTCCATATTACCATGTTCGATTGCTAATATAGCAGTCATAATCTTAGTAGTACTAGCAGGATAAAATTGAGAGTGTGAATTTTTTTCATATAAAATTTCCGATGTATCCATATCAATTAAAATAGCTCCTTCTCCAGATAGGGTTAAATCATCAGCATATGAAAAGGAATATGTACTAAATAGAAATACAAAAATAAATAAAACTAAAATTTTTTTCAAATTATCCACCACCTCATCTTGATATTAAGATTATACCAGAAAAGTCATAAATAATTAAGTATAAATATTTTAAAAAAAGAAGGGAAAACAAAAAATAGGTCGAATATTAACAAATAAGAACATATTTCGGGGGGATGTATATGGTTTCCTTTACAAAGAGAGAGCAAATAGTTATACTATTAATAGTTTTTACAATTATTCTTACTTTAGGTTTTAAATTTTTCATAAGGGATATAATTGAATCAAGAGGTAATGCTATACAAATCATTAGTTCTAGGGATGAAAAAGATATAGAAGAAGTAGCAGATAGTAGTATAATAGACAATAAAGATAAAACTATCATGGTGCATATAAGTGGACAAGTTTATAATCCTGGTATAGTAGAGTTAGAATTAGGCAATAGACTAATTGATGCAGTAAAATTAGCTGGGGGATTGAAAAAAGATGCTGATATAGATAGAATAAATTTAGCAAAGAAATTAGTAGATGAGGAAAAAATATATATACCTAAAATAGGAGAAGATACTTCAGAAGAAATAGAGATATTGGCTACAACAGGTTCTAGTGAAAAAGAATCTGGTAAAATAAACATAAATACCTGTAGTAAAGAGGATTTAATATCATTACCTGGTATAGGAGAAACAATTGCAGGAAGAATAATTGAATATAGGTCTATGAATCCATTTAAAAGCATTGAAGATATTAAGAACGTATCAGGTATAGGAGATAAAAAATTTGAAGGAATAAAGGAATTAATTATAGTAAACTAAAGAGGTGTACTCATGGAAAAGAAATTAACTCAATTAACAAAAAGCTCTGGTTGAGCGGCTAAAATCGGTCCCGATATATTGGCACAAGTTTTGTGTCATTTACCAAAAACTTATGATGAAAACTTATTAGTCGGATTAGAAACGTCTGATGATGCAGCTGTATATAAAATAAATGATGATTTAGCGATGATTCAAACATTAGATTTTTTTACCCCAGTAGTAGATGATCCATATACATTTGGACAAATAGCGGCAACAAATTCATTATCGGATGTTTATGCCATGGGTGGCGAACCAAAGCTAGCCATGAATATTGTATGTTTTCCAAATTGTTTAAGTCCAAATATATTAGCTGAAATATTAAAGGGAGGATATGATAAAGTAAAAGAGGCAGGAGCTATTACGGTAGGTGGGCATACTGTAGAAGATGATGAACCAAAGTATGGCTTATCAGTTGCAGGATTTGTACATCCAGATAAAGTTCTTACAAATAGTAATGCTAAACCAGGAGATATACTTATATTGACTAAGCCTTTAGGGTTAGGTATTATAAATACTGCTATAAAAGGTGAGATAGCAGATAAAGATACCTATGATGAAGCAGTGATGGTAATGTCCACTCTAAATAAGTATGCTAAGGAGGCTATGGAACGTGTAGGAGGCGTTAATAGCCTTACAGATATAACAGGGTTTGGATTACTCGGTCATGCCCTAGAAATGGGTATGGGAAGTTCTGTGACCATAAAGATAAATCACAAGAATATTCCTATAGTTTCTAATGCATTAGAATATGCTCGCATGGGATTAGTTCCTGCAGGTGCATATGCAAATAGAACTCATACAGGAGAGAATGTCTATATTAATGAATATATACCAAAGGATATAGAAGATATTTTATTTGATCCTCAGACGTCTGGTGGACTTCTAATATCTATTCCCAAGGAAAGACAAGGCAAACTTTTAGAAGAATTAAAATCAACACCTACTAAATATGCAGTGGTAGGAGAGGTATGTGAGAAGCAGGAGTATTATGTAATAGTAGAATAGAAATAAGGAAGGGATTATATGGCAGAGAAAAATCTATTTACTTTAATACCTAAAGTAGATGAAATATTAGACAAAAATAGTATAAAAGAACTATTAAATTATATACCAAGAAAGACTGTGTTGGATAGTATAAGAACGGAAATAGAAGAAATTAGAGGAAAGATTAAAGGAAAAATACTTTCAGAAGAAGAAATAATTAACGAAATTGAAAATATTGATTTTAAAATAAAAAAGAGAGCAGATGAAAAAAACACATATAGATTAAAAAGAGTAGTAAATGCTACTGGAGTTGTAATCCATACTAATTTAGGAAGGTCATTAATCAATGAAAAGATTATGGACAATGTTAAGGAAATTGCGATTAATTATTCCAATCTAGAATATGATTTAGAAACTGGATCTAGAGGCTCTAGATATAGTCATTTGGAGGAAATAATAGCTGAGATAACAGGTGGGGAAGCAGCTATGGTTGTTAATAACAATGCAGCTGCAGTGATACTTGTATTAAGTACTATGGCTAAGGATAAGGAAGTAATAGTATCACGTGGTGAATTAGTTGAGATAGGTGGTTCCTTTAGGATACCTGATGTAATGGAACAAAGTGGAGCATCTTTAGTATCAGTTGGTACAACAAATAAGACTCATCTATGGGATTTTGAAAATGCTATAAATGAAAATACAGGAGCTTTATTAAAAGTTCATACTAGTAATTATAGAATATTAGGATTTACATCAAATGTTGATTCTGAGGAATTGATTCCATTAAAGGAGAAATACAATTTACCTCTTATTGAGGATTTAGGTAGTGGTGTGCTTATAGATCTATCTAAATATGGTATAGAGTATGAGCCAACAGTTCAAGAATCTTTAAGAAAAGGTGTAGATATAGTTACATTTAGCGGTGATAAACTTTTAGGGGGACCGCAGGTAGGGGTTATAGTTGGTAAGAGAGAATATATTCAGGCCATGAAAAAAAATCCATTTACAAGGGCGTTTAGAGTGGATAAATTTACTATTTCTGCACTTGAGGCAACTTTAAGATATTATCTTGATGAAGGAACAGCAGTTAAAGAAATTCCAACTTTAGCTATGCTTGTTATGTGTTTAGAGGAAATAGAGAAAAAGGCAATAGAACTTAAATCAAGAATGGATGAGAAAAGTTTTGATGATTCTTTGGAGATAAATATAGAAGATAATTTTTCAGAAGTTGGTGGAGGTTCTTTACCTTTAGAAAAATTACCTACTAAATGCATAGTACTTACTCTGAATAATTTTAGTACTCAAGAATTTGAAAATAATTTGAGAAAATTCCATATACCAATTATTACTCGATTGTATAAGGATAGAGTATACCTAGATTTAAGAACTATTAAAGAAGAAGAATTTGATGTTATCGTGGAAGGAATAAGTTTTGCTTTAAATAAGGTTAAAGGAGTTTAATAAATGAAACATGTAATTATAGGAACAGCGGGTCATATAGACCATGGTAAAACAACTTTAATTAGAGCTATTACCGGAAGAAACACAGATAGACTAAAGGAAGAACAGGAAAGAGGAATATCAATTGAACTAGGTTTCACTTACTTTGATTTACCTTCAGGGCAAAGAGCTGGAATAATAGATGTGCCAGGCCATGAAAAATTCGTAAAGAATATGCTTGCAGGGGTTATAGGTATAGATATTGTTCTATTAGTTGTGGCAGCAGATGAAGGTATAATGCCTCAGACATTGGAACATCTGCATATTTTAGACTTATTAGGAATAAAAAAGGGATTTGTTGTTCTTACAAAGTCTGATTTAGTAGATAGTGAATGGATAGATATGGTTGAAGAGGAAGTAAGGGAGGAAATAAAGGGGACATTTCTTGAAGATACTCCTATAATAAGAGCTTCCTCTACTACTAAAATGGGGATTGAAAAGATTATCAATCTTATAGATGGATATGCAGCTGAGCTAAAGGATAGAGATGTAGATGATATGCCTAGGCTTCCAGTTGATAGAGTGTTTTCTATATCAGGTTTTGGAACTGTAGTAACAGGTACTTTATTATCTGGACAACTTAAGATAGGAGATGAAGTTCAAGTATTTCCAGGAGATAAAAAAGCCAGAATAAGAACATTACAAGTTCATGACCAAGATGCTAGTATTGCCTATGGAGGACAAAGGGTGGCTGCTAATTTAGCAGGACTAAAAAAGGAAGATATTGATAGAGGAGATACTATAGCACCAGTTAATTCCATGAATGATACTATGATGCTTGATGTAAAGATTAAGCTTCTTAAAGATATAGATAGATATATTGATAATAGAACAAGACTAAGGCTGTATATAGGCACAAAGGAAGTATTATGCCGTGTTGTTTTACTAGATAAAGAAGAAATAGGGCCTGGTGATGAAGCTTATGCACAGCTTAGACTGGAAGAAGAGGTAGTAGCTAAGAGGGGAGATAAGTTTATCATTAGATTTTATTCACCTATGTTTACAATAGGTGGTGGAGAGATATTAGAACCTAATCCAAAAAAGAAAAAAAGATTTGATGACAAAGCAATAAAAGAATTAGAGATTAAAGAGATGGGTTCGTCAACAGATATTATTGAAAATATTATCGAGGATAAATCAAAGGAATTTCCAACAACGAAAGAAATAGCAGTTTTTACTGCAATGTTAGAAGAAAGTATAAAGAATGAGATAAATAAACTTATAGAAAATAAAAAAGTTATATCATTTTCCCTTACTAAGGATTTGCATATAATTCATATAAATTATTTTAATAAGGTTAAAGATAAAATCTTAGAGGAACTTAAGAATTTCCATTCTAAATATCCTTTAAGAGCAGGCATGCAAAAGGAAGAAATACGTAGTAGATTTTTAAAGAATGCAAAGCCAAAAGTAGCTGAAGCATTTATAGATTTGTTAATTGAGAAAGGATATTTAGAACAGAAACTTGAAAATATTTCAATCAATGGATTTGAAATAAAATTCAATGATAATCAATTAAAAATTAGCCAAGAGATTTTGAGAGGTTTCAAAGAAAATCCATATCAGCCACCAAGAAGAGAGGATTTAGAATCTATAATTGGTGAGAAGAAAGATGAAATAGAAGAAGTATTTATTTCTCTGTTGAATAATGGAGATATTATCAAATTAAATGAAGAGGTATATATCTCTAAAGAAGCTTACGACTTAGGTTTAGATAAATTGAAAGAACACTTTACAAACAAAGATTCAATATCGATAGGTGAGTATAGAGATTTGTTAAATACAAATAGGAAGGTAGCCCTTGCTCTTCTTGAATATTTTGATCAAATCAAAATAACAAAAAGAGATAAAGATATTAGAATTTTAAACAAATGATTAATGCTCAAGTACAGGGGTGAGGAGATGGAGAAAAAAGTACTAATCTTAGACAATGATAAATCCTTTGTGAAGGGCTTAAAATATAGCCTTGAGCAAGACGGATATAGTATAGATATAATGCATCATGGAAAGGATGCTATAGAGAGAGTAAGTATAAATGATTATAGTTTAGTATTACTTGATCTAATATTACCAGATTCTAATGGCTTGAATATCTGTCAAGCCATTAGAAATGTTTCTCAAGTGCCAATTATAGTAATAACTGAAAAAGATGAGGATATTAATAAGATTTTGGCACTTGAATATGGAGCAGATGATTATATTGTTAAACCTTTTAATATCCTTGAATTAAAGGCAAGAATTAAGGCAATATTAAGAAGAGTAAACTATAAATCTGTAGAACTTAATAATCAAGCGATAAAAATACAGGACTTCACAATAAATACTGTAGGTAGAAAAGTAAATATAAAAGATAGGAATATAAATTTAACTGGAAAAGAGTTTGATTTATTTTTTGTTCTGATTTCAAATCCCGGAAAAGTTTTTAAAAGAGAAGAACTGTTGGAACTAGTATGGGGTTATGCATACTATGGTGATCTAAGGACGGTCGATGTTCATATAAGACGAATAAGAGAAAAGATTGAAAAAGATTCATCGGATGCTGAGTATATTATGACTAAATGGGGAGTAGGCTATTATTTTAATAATTCTAAATTATAAATTGTAAAAAATGCTTGAAAAAGGTCAAAATTTGTTGTATAATGGATTTTGTTCCTAATTTGGGGGTAGATGAGTCCTGGTGGGCTCTCTGGTCTTCAAAACCAGCGTGAGGGGTTAGTAGCTTCTTAGGTGGGTTCGATTCCCACATACTCCCGCCATAGTAGATTAGCGACTTAGGTCGCTTTTTTTATTTTTTGTTTTTGTTTAACCGATGAGTCAATATTAGAGCCATCATCATTGCAGAAAATAAATCTTTCATTTTGACATAGACTTCCTTGTTTTGTAATCAATTCATTTTGTTCTTCTTGATGTTTCTTTAATAATTCAATAACACTATCAGATAAAGCTAGGATTCTCGTACTATTCTCTGTCTTAGGATATTTTAAATATAATCTAATTCCAATATCTCCATTATCTCCATCTTTAATTAAGTTTATTTGTATATTGATAGTTTGTCCATAAGCCCTAAGAGTTTGTCATTTATGTATAATTGAACATTAAAAACTGAATAATACGATATTCTAAAATAGAAACTTTCTATAAAGCTATAAAAAAAATATGGTATAATTTTCTTGTTATACAGATTTGATCAGTATAATAAAATGAGTTAAGAAGGTGAAGTTATGATAAGACATAGGAGAATAGATATTGTTAAAGATAGAGAAATATTGCTTGAGTTCCATTGCGAAATAAACTATGAATGTGAATCGGATTTTGCTAAAAAAACACCATATGAAATATACTACCAAAAATGGTTGAATACTGAAAATCAGGTTGAAGAGTTTATTTCCACTCTATATAAGAGCATGGGTGACAATCGAACAATTGCAGATATATTAGAGGATGAAAATGGAATAGTACTGGGCTATATTTGGGTAACTTTCTCTGATATAAGAGATTATAATTTATCAATTGCAGAAATTAATGAAATAGCAGTCACAAAACAGTTTAGAAAATCTGGAGTTGGAACATATGCTATAGAATATTCAGAGAAAATTGCTAAAATGAGAGGTGCAAATATTCTTCGCTCAGGTACAGGTTATGGAAATATTCCATCAAGGGAAATTCATGAACGCTGCGGATTTAAGCCATGTAGGATTGAATATGAAAAGATACTAGACTAACACTTAAATCATTTCATAATATTTATATTAAATGTTATCCTTGGTAAAACTAAAAATTCTATTGAAATATCGTATTATTCAGAAAAGAATTTTACGGTATTTTATTGTTTATAAATACCACTTTCTAATGAAGTATACTCCAAAAGTTTAAATTATAGCCTAACTTTTGGAGTACACTTCATTTACAGATGGTCATGATTTCAATATTATCTAGATAAAATAGCCAAAGTGACATCATTGTCCTTATTAAAAAGAAATATCATTATCTCTTTATTCTCTTTTGTTGCTTCTATGAGAAGTGGCTTATTAACAAATGTTATATTCCAAGAATCATTTTCAAGTATTTTTATATATTCTTCTGTAACTTGTTCTTGAGTTGAATTCTTTACTGTGTAAAGTGTAGTGGTATATTCATTTTCTTCTTTAGCTTGATGAACGATTTCAACAAATTCCATATTAGGGTGAGTAGGTAGCGTAACTTCATTAGTATTAGGATTGTTGTTACAAGCTGTTAAAGTAAGAATACAGATAAATATTACAAAAATAAATTTTTTCATATTAACACCTCCAGTGTTAGTATTAGCAAAAAACTAATATTGTATGATTAAAAAGTAGATTAATGTAAAAAAATAGATATTTTTGGAGATGTAGAACGGAAAAGTTTAGCAGATATAAACACAAGTATATTTACAGCAGTAGAGGTAATAGGGAGTGTAATAATAAGATTATTTTGAAGGGGAGGTAAAAATGACAGAAGTTATTGTACATGAAATGAAATATTATGGTGGAAAAGTAAATTCAGACATAGATGTAGTTAATTATAGTAATGAATATTATAATGATTATCGAAGAATTTGTTGTGATTGTTTTCGGAATCTGAGTATAGCTACAAATCAAAACCCAGATTCATTTTATACACAGGAGGAAATGAATGAAAAGAAATCTAATGTTTTTATTATGTTTATAGATAAAGAAATGGTAGGTTCTGTTGAAATACATGAGAACATAATAGATCATTTGTTTGTTAACCCTAAATATCAAAATAAGGGATATGGAAAGAAACTCTTATTTTTTGCTATTAACCGTCTTCAGGAGGCAGGAACTGATGAAATTACTTTATTTGTTGCAGATTTGAATAAAGAAGCTGTTAAGTTATATTTGAATAACGGATTTGAATGTATAAATACAACAATAGAAAATTGGGAGTAATAAAAATAATCTGTAGCAAATTTTCTTTGCAATGTCTTTTAATTTAAAAATTTTCGGAAAAAGAGGGAATTTTAATTTGAATATTGAACTATATATAAGTAAAGAGTAGTAAATAATAGTAGAGACCCTATTATTTATAGCTAGAGATTTATTACGTTCTTTAGGAATTATAGAATTTACGGAAGATAGAAGGGATTATATAGTTTATGTAGTAGCAAAAATTATGGCTGTTTGTCAATTGAGTTGGAGAAAGATATAACAATAGAGAAGGATCTTATTGGTCCTATTTTTGTTTTAGATGCATCTATACTGTTTATCACAAAAGTTTCATTTTTTGAATATATTGTATGAGTAGGAAGAAACTATATTGGGAGGTTTTGTTATGGCGAAAATTAGAAGGATATTTCCAGGAGGGAATACAGCAAGTGGATTCTACTCCTTACATGATAATATAATATCTAAAGATAGGAATAGACTATATATATTTAAAGGAATGCCTGGTGGTGGTAAGTCTTCTTTAATGAGAGATTTAGGAGAAAGAATGATAAGTGAAGGCTATGATATTGAATATCATCACTGTCCATCTGATCCTAAGTCTATAGATGCTATAGTTATAGATAAGCTAAAAATATGTTTGCTAGACGGAACTGCGCCTCATACCATGGACCCAACTTATCCAGGATTAACAGATAAAATAATAGATCTAGCACAATTTATAGATGCTAATATATTAGAAAATAATAAAAAAGAAATAATTGAAGCGAAAGCAAATAATAAATATGCATATAGGAAAGCTTTTAACTATTTTAAAGCAGCAAAAATTATACTTGAAGAAATAACAGAAGATAATAGATTGAAGTTAGATATTGAAGAAGTGAACAAAGAAAGTAAGAGATTTATAGAAAAGATTTTTCTAAAAGAAGCAAGTCAAATAGTTTCAAATGGATTTAAAGAAAGACATTTATTTTCTACAGCTTATACACCTCATGGATTTGTGGATTATACAAATACCATATTAGAATGGGTTACAGATATATATTATATCAATGGTGATATAGGTACAGGGAAATCCACTTTACTAAATAGAATATTAGAAGAGGGAAGATTAAGAAATTATGCAATAGAGATATACCATAATTCTTTGATACCAGAGAAGATTGAATCTGTATTTATTAAAGAATTAGATACAATAATAACATCAAATAAACATGGAGAACATTTTGCAAAAACTAAAATAGATTTAAATAAGTTTTTTGATAGCAGCAAAATAAATATAGAAGAATATAAAATGTTTAATTCTTTAGTAGATAAAGGGGTTAAAAGTTTAAATGGAGCAAAAGAAAATCATTTCATCTTGGAAAAGTGCTATAGACCATCTGTTGATTTTGCAGGAGTGACTAAAGTCAGAGAAGAAATATTTGATGAAATTTTAAGCTATATAAATTAATAAGATAAGGCAGACATAAGAGTCTGCCTTATCTTATTAATTTAGGGATATAGAATTTTTAATCCTTTCGAGGAATTTGTTTAGTAACTTATCCAAATCTTCTAATGAGCATCCACCTTGAACTGTTTGAGAGCTGCCTCCACCTTTTATCTCGAATTCTCCAGATATTTCTTTGAGAATATCTTTAAGATTTATATTTAAATCTTTTGATGCACTAATTAAAAATTGACCTTTATTTTCATATTTAGATCCATAAGCTTGAACAGAATCACATATATTATTTAAGTGATTTGCTATTACATTGATTTCTTTTAAGTCTGTATCATCAAATACTTTGGTAATAAAAGGAGTATTATTTATATGAATAGAATTTCTTAGTAGTTCATCTCCTTTATACCTAAAAAGTTCACCTCGTAAGTCTTTATTCTTTTTTTCCAGTTCTTCTTTTTGATTATATAATATTTGTACTTTCTCGAAGACATCTGTATCTTTTGAAGATAGTAGAAGTCCAATATCTTTAATGATCTTATTTTTCCATCTATAATCAAATAGAGCTCTACTTCCACAAACAAATTCAATTCTGACATTGCCTTTATATTTTTCCCATTTTCGTATCTTGATAAGGCCTATTTCTCCAGTGTTTCCCAAATGAGTACCTGCACAAGGGGAAAAATCAATATTATCAATTTCTACAATACGAATATCAGAATTCACAGTAGGTTGTTTACGAACAGGGATTTTATTTATGTCATTTTTTTCAATATAATAAGATTTAATTTCAAAATTTGAAGATATTATTCTATTAGCATATACTTCAATTTTTTCTGCCTCTTCTTCCGACAGTTCTGGTAGAGTAACATCAATGTATACATAATCTTGCCCTATATGAAATCCAACTGTTTCACCATTATATAATTTATAAAATGCAGCCGATAGAAGATGCTGCCCAGTATGTTGTTGCATGTTGTCTAGTCTATTTTCCCAATCTATATTTAATATCACTTTATCACTATGAATATTTTCTTTAACTACGTGAATTATATTTGAGTCTTCTTCGTACACTTCTAATACTTGAACACCATTTATAGTTCCTTTGTCTCCTGGCTGTCCTCCAGATAGATGAGGATAAAAAATTGTTCTATTAAGCTTTATATAATACTTGCCATCTTTATAAATTTTATCAATTATCCTTGAATCAATTTCTCGTAAATAAGGATTATCCAAATAAAGTTTATGAGTCATTTTGCCATCATTCCCTTCGATATTATATATAATATATTATCATAAAAAAATAAAAACAATAATAAAATATTAAATTATTATGTTATAATGAGGGAAATAAGGTTTGAGGTGATATTATGCCTGATGGTAGTATGTTAGTTCTTTTAGGATTAATACTTATGATTTGGAGTTTAAATAGAATGCATAGAAAAAAGTAAATTGGAGGGTCCTATGGATAGACCTTTTGTATTTATAACAATTCCGTTAGTTATAGGAATAATTCTTTCCTATTATTTTAACTTTAGTATATTTACTATTTTTATGCTAATTGTTTTAGGGTTGGGGACCTATTTTGTAAATCTTATGAGAAATAGTTCAAACGCTATCATATTATTTTTTATCATGGTCATACTAGGAGTTAGCCTTGGAACTTATAATTTAAATAGCAGTATACTTGCTTCAAGGGTAGATAGAGATATTATCCTTAGGGGTACTGTTAATGATATACTTTGGAAAGAAGATGGGCAAGGGAAATACATTGTTCGTATCAATGGGATAGAAGATAAATCAATTCATTCTAAAATAAATGAAAAATTGGTTTTAAAGGTAATAGGAGATAAAGATATTGAATTAGGTGATGAGATAAATTTTACAGGTAAATTAAAAAAACCTCTGGAAAATACAAATCCAATGCTTTTTAATTATAGACTTAATTTATTATCAAATAGAATACATACAACTATGACGATAAAAGATTATTCCATAATAGGAATTAACAATATGAATAAATCTTTTATATATAGGACAAAAGCTAATTTTAGAAAAACCATTGGAGCTATATTTGATAATAACTTAAATACTGAGAACAGCTCTTTGATGAAAAGTATAGTATTAGGAGAGTATTCCTATCTAGAAGAGGAAAATGTTGAAAAATATAGAAATTTAGGACTAGCCCATATATTAGCTGTATCAGGACTACATATAGGAATAATAGCAGGAGCTTTGATTTATATATTGTCTCATTTAGGTGTAAATAGGAAATTAGATATAATTATAACTCTAATTATTATTTGGCTTTATGGCTATCTTATAGGATTCCCGCCTTCTTTACTTAGGGCAAATATAATGTTTAGTATATTTTTTTATGCTCAAACCCTAGCAGAGCCTTATGATTCTATCAATGCTTTATTTCTTGCAATGTTTATCCTGTTAATCATAAATCCAATGTGGATATTTAATCTTGGATTCCAGCTTTCTTTTATTGCAACATTTTCAATAATTTATTTTACTCCTAAAATACAGAAGGTTTTTTATCCATATAATAATAAAATAATATATACCTTATGCGGGCTTCTAGGAGTCCAGATAGGATTATTGCCCATACAAGCATATTATTTCAATAGATTATCTATTTTAAGTATATTTTCTAATCTAGTTATAGCTCCTATATTATCGTTATCTTTAATTATAGGAACAATTATGATAGGATTTTATTATTCAGTACCTATATTGATTCCATTGATAGGTAATTTGCTAGACTTGATTTTGTCAATACAATTTAATTTAGTCAATATTTTATATAAGTTTCCATTTGGAATAATAAAATCTTATTCTCCAGGAATTGCAGATATTATATTGTATTACATTTTAATGTTAGTAATATTTGAGGTTATAAAAATAGATAAAGTCGGTTTAAGCATTAAAAAAGTCATTATATACTATTTATCTATCTTATTGTTATTTAATTCTATAATATTACTTATAGATAAATCCATTGAAATACAATTTATAGACGTAGGGCAAGGAGATTCAATTCTTATCAATACTAAAAAAGGGAGTTATTTAGTAGATACTGGCGGAAATATAATGGACTCTTTTGATGTCGGAAAAGATATTACACTTCCATATCTAGAGAAAATGGGGATAAATAGACTTAAAGGAGTCTTTATAACTCATTTTGATGATGATCATTGTAAATCATTACCTCTTTTAATAGAGAATATAGAGATTAACAATATTTTAATATCCTATGAGGATAATACATCCAAAATTTATAATGAAATTAAGAATAAAACTATACCATTAATTATATTAAAAGAAAATGATTTAATGTGGCTAGATAATAATACATCTATAAAGGTTTTAAGTCCTAATGAAGAACTGATAAAAAGAGGATTTGAGGGAAATAATCTTTCTTTAGTATTTTTGCTTTCTTATTATGATAGAAAGATACTCTTTACGGGAGATATGGAAAAAGAAGTAGAGCTGGGATTGATAGATAAGTTTGAAAGGCAAGTAGATATAATAAAAGTACCCCATCATGGAAGTAACACCTCTTCTACCGAGGAATTGCTAAGCAAAATAAAGCCGTCCGTAGGTATTATTTCTGTAGGAAGAAATAACTTCTATGGACATCCTAGGAAAGAAATAATAGATAGATATGAGGAATTAGGTACTAAGTTATATAGGACAGATACCATGGGAATGATTAAAGTAAAATTAGATAAAGAAGATATAGATATAATTCCTTTCATACAGAATGATTCAGACTTAATAAATATATTAAATGAAAACTTATTAATTCTTTCTTTTTATGCAATATATTATTTACTATCCTATATTTTAATAAAGAACTATTTATATTTTGAAACGGAGTTGACAATTAATGAATTACAGTGAACTTATTAATAGTATAAAAAAAGATAATCTATTTCCAGTATATTTCTTTACTGGAGTTGAGGAATATCTTATGAATGAAGCAATAGAAAACTTAAAGAATAAATTTATCGATTCTTCCTTTGAGGCATTAAATTATGTGGTAATAGATGGGAAGGAAATAAAATTTGATAATATATTAAATGCATGTGAAACTCTTCCATTTATGTCATCAAAAAAGATAGTCATTGTGAGAGATATTAGCGAAGTTATGGAGAATGAAACAAATGACATAGATGGGATAATGAGTTCATATATAGAAAAATTAGATAATTATCTTTGCTTGATTATAATGGATAGATCAAATAATCTAAAGAAAACAAGTAAACTATACAAAACCATTAATAAGTTAGGTGGGGTAGTGGAGTTCTCCAAATTAAAAGGCAAGGATTTAAATATATGGCTAGAAAATAAATTAAGGAAGTATAACAAAAACATATCAAATGTAAATCTAAATTACTTTATTGGAGAGTCTGCTTATAGTGATTATAATAGTACTAAAACCCTTTATGATTTGGAAAACGAGTTGTTAAAGGTAATTAACTATAGCTCAAGTAAAGAAATCATGAAAGAAGATATAGATATAGTTTTAACAAAAACGTTAGATACTAACATATTTAATTTACTGGCTAGCATAAACAAAAAAGATAGTGACTCAGCATTAAAAATATTTAATGAAATGCATATATCTAATGAACCTGTGCAGAGAATACTTGTTATGATTATTAGACAATTAAGATTAATGCTAGGGTATAAACTATATAGAGAAAAGGGATATTCTGAAGGAGAAACTCAAGAGAAATTACAGATAAAACCTTACGAATTTAAAAAAATATCCAAAGAATCTTATAATTTTACTGAAGAGCAACTCAAAGTATCATTAAATTACATCTTAGAATTAGATATAAAACAAAAGACTAGTTCCCATGATGAAAAGCTAGCCCTTGAAATGTTGATTATTAATTTAGTTTACTCAATATAAAAAAACTTCGGCCTCCCGAAGTTTTATCTACTTTTTTATATTACATTGCACTATTTAATTTCTTCGTTAAGCGGCTAACTTTTCTAGATGCGTTGTTCATATGAATAACATTTTTATGAGCAGCTCTTTTTAATTTCTTATCAATAGTCCTAAGTAATGTCTTTGCTTCATCAAAATTTCCGTTATCGATAGCTTTATCAAATTTCTTAATATATGTTTTAATTTCAGATTTTCTAGCTTTATTTATAGCTGTTCTTTTTTCTGTAATAAGAATTCTTTTTTCAGCAGATTTAATATTTGCCAATAGTTTCACCTCCTCTAATCTAACAAAAAACATTTTATCACGAAGAACCATAAAATGCAAGGATATTTAACATTATAATGGATAAAATTATAAAATGAAAGAAAAATTTATTATTTTAGGAGGAGAATTTAATTGTATCAAATTCGTACTGATTTAGCCTTAGAAAATAGAGAATTATATAAACAAGCAAGCAATGAGGATTCTAAGGGGGTTGATATAGAAAAAGAAGAGAAAGAATCCTATATAGTTACAAGAATAAAAGTATTAAACAAGGAGGGGAGTGAAAATATACACAAGCCCATTGGTACTTATATAACTATTGATGTGCCTAGGTTAAATAAATCAGATGAAGATCTAAAAGATGAAATTTCTCAAGTGGTGGCCAAAGAAATAAAAGGTCTAGGGAAGAATAAAGAAAATAGTAAGATTTTAATTGTAGGACTAGGGAATTGGAATATTACGCCTGATGCATTAGGACCAAAAGTTGTAGAACGAGTTTTAGTTACCAGACAATTTTTTATTAACTATAATAAAGAAATTGATGAGACTGTTGCAAATGTAGCAGCTTTATCCCCAGGAGTAATGGGAATAACAGGCATAGAAACAGGAGAAATAATAAAAGGCGTAGTAGAAAAAGTGAAACCAGACTTAGTAATAGCTGTAGATGCATTAGCTTCAAGAAAGATGGACAGAGTATCCACCACAATACAAATATCTGATACAGGTATAAATCCTGGAGCAGGTGTGGGAAACAATAGAATGGAATTTAATGAAAGCACCATAGGAGTTCCAGTAATTGCAATAGGAATACCTACTGTTGTTGATGCAGCTACTATTGTAAACGATACACTGGATTTAATCATAGATTCATTGAAAAGTGAAGCCAATGTAGGGTCAGAATTTTATAATTTGCTATCCCAAATATCATCAGAAGAGAAATATTCTTTAATTCAAGAGGTTTTAAATCCTTACATGAAAAATGTTGTGGTTACACCGACAGACATAGATATATTAATTGATGATTTGTCTATAATAGTAGCTAATGGCTTAAACATGGCATTACATCCTGGAATAGATTTAAAAGATGTAAATCGATATATAAGATAATTAAATTTTAGTATATTCGAGCCCCGATAAGAATATAATTTTTGTATTGAAAGTATATTGGGGAGTGTTTAACATGAGAAAAACCAGAAAGTCTGATTATATTATTTTGGCATTGATGTGTTTAATAACCTTAAATATTGGTGCTATAGCTATTGGATTATATTCATCAAAGCAGCCTCATGATCTAGATGGAAATGAGTTTAAGATAGTTAATATATCCTTTGATAAAATAAAAGAAGCATTAAATATAAATGAAACCATTAAAAAAGCTATCAACTCTTTATTTCCAGTAGCTAAGGTATTGGACAATACAGATGTAGTTGAAGTAGGATCTATAAATACAGAACATAAAGATGGCGATGAATTAGATGAGGAATATGATACTCAAAATGATATAATAATAGAAAATCTAGATGAGTATGAATCTTTAATAATTGTTAAGGATTCTGATGGTATAAATACAATAGAAAATGTTCCAGAGCCTTTGATGTTAAAGAAAGTTAAAATTGATAGAGAAAAACCATATGTATTGATTTATCATACACATGCAACGGAATCCTACCTAATCTCAAAGGATACTAATTATCGTAGTTCTGATAAAAAATATAATATGATAGGTATAGGCAGCATTATGTCAACTGTTCTAGAAGCCAATGGACATAAAGTGGATCATGTTGAGACCTCTCATGATCTACCATCATATAATCAGTCTTATTCACGAAGTTTAAATACAATCAAGAATAAAAAAGAGGGATCTGATAATCTAAAAATTTTGTTAGACATACATAGAGATGCTGTACTAGACACTAATCCAAATATAGAAAGTATAAAAGCAAGATCTAAAATAGATATAGGAGGAAAATCCGTTGCTACTTTTTCTTTAGTAGTAGGTCCAGATTCACCTAATAAGGAACAAGTCCTTAGCTTTGCTAAGTATGTTAAGGCTGTTTCTGATGCACTATATCCCGGATTATGTAAAGGAATAACCATAAAACCAGCAGGGAAATATAATCAACATTTATCAGACTATTCGGCTTTAATAGAGGTAGGGTATCATATTAATACATTGGAGGAAGCAAATGAAGGGGCAAAATTAGTAGGAGAAGTGCTGACTTTAGTACTAAATAGCATATTGGAAGAATAGTCTTTTCTAAATTCTGCAAATCTGATATAATGTAAATTACTTGAAATAGTATTAGGAGGTAATACTTATGGAAGAAAAAAATAAAGATGTAAAGAACGAAACTATGGAATGGATAAAAAGTATTGCAACAGCCGTAGTTATTGCAATCTTGATTAAAACTTTTGTTTTTAATACTACTTATGTATTGGGGAACTCTATGTACCCTACTTTGCATGAGAAAGATAGACTTTTCGCTAATAAGATTTCCTTATATTTTGGCGGACCATCAAGAGGTGACGTGATAGTTCTTAAGGCCCCAGATGCTCCAGATAAGGATTATATAAAAAGAGTAATAGGTATAGAAGGAGACGTAGTAGAGATTAAAGATGGAAAGGTATATGTTAATGGTTCTATGCTAGAAGAAGAATATTTAATTAACGATTCATACACTCATGTTTATGATGAGAGTATTTGGGAAGTTCCAAAGGGACATGTATTCGTACTAGGAGATAATAGAGAAGAAGGTGCATCTAAAGATAGCCGTTATTTTGGATGTATATCAGCTAAAACTATTAAAGGGATTACAGGATTTAGATATTTTCCTATAGATGATAGATTTGGAAAAATTCAATAAGACTTAGTATAATATATACAAAAATTGGATAATCTAATCTGGGTGATGGTATGGAAACTAGATTAGAGAAAAATAAGAGATTAAAGAAACAAAGACGAATAAATAGAGTAAAAAAATTCTATATTTTGATTTTATTCTTACTTTTGATATTAGGATTAGAAATTGTAAATCAAAATATTGTAGAATTGGACTGTTTGGACAATCCAAATATTTTAAGATTTGATATTAAGACGAAGAAATTAGATCTCTTTGGCAAATCTTATATAATAGACTTATCTTTTATAAGAAAGGTTTTTAAAGAAGCATTATAAGGAAGCCTTTTTGTCATTGCATAAGTAACTTGCATAAAATCAAAGGTTTAGGCAATCATGGAAAGTTCATTATTTAAAATAGATTAAAGTTGGACTTTCTATTCGTTATAAAAAATTATTAAAAGACCAGTTTCTGGTCTTTTAGTTTTACATAGTATGAAATTTCTGCTATAATTGTCTAGAGTTATCTTGAAACTTCATGAGGAGGAAAAATATGCAAAGAAATAAACAAAAAAATATTAGAAATTTCTCAATTATTGCCCATATCGACCATGGAAAATCTACTTTGGCAGATAGATTAATAGAAAGAACAGGAATGTTAACTTCAAGAGAGATGCAAAATCAAGTTCTAGACAATATGGATTTAGAACGAGAAAGAGGTATAACAATAAAACTAAAGGCTGTAAGATTAGTTTACAATGCTAAAGATGGAGAAGAATATATATTAAATCTTATAGATACCCCTGGACATGTGGACTTTACCTATGAAGTCTCAAGGTCCTTGGCAGCTTGTGAAGGAGCAATTTTGGTAATAGATGCTACTCAAGGAATAGAAGCACAAACATTAGCTAATGTCTATCTAGCACTAGATCAAGATTTGGAGATAGTACCTGTAATAAATAAAATAGATTTGCCAAGTGCAAGACCGGATGAAGTAAAAAAGGAAGTAGAAGACATTATTGGAATAGATTGTGAAGAGGCACCACTTATATCAGCAAAAGAAGGTTTAAACATTGAAGATGTATTAGAAAGTATAGTGAAAAATGTACCTGCACCGAAAGGAGATCCAAATGCGCCTTTAAAGGCATTGATATTTGATTCATATTATGATAGCTATAAGGGTGTTGTTTGCTATATAAGAGTATATGAAGGTACAATAAAACCTGGCATGAATATAAGGATGATGTCCACAGGAAAATTCTATGAGGTAGTAGAAGTTGGTGTAAACACTTCAAAACATATATCTTTAGATAAATTAGAACCAGGAGATGTAGGCTTTGTCACAGCTAGTATTAAAAATGTAAAGGATGCAAGAGTAGGGGACACAATAACAGATCACGATAATCCAACTACAGAGGTCCTGCCAGGATATAAAAAGGTTATTCCTATGGTTTACTGTGGCATTTATCCTGCAGAGGGAGAAGATTTTAATACAGTAAGAGAAGCCTTAGAGAAATTGCAAGTAAACGATGCGGCCCTAGATTTTGAACCTGAATCTTCTGCTGCATTAGGCTTTGGATTTAGATGTGGATTTTTAGGACTTTTACACATGGAAATTATCCAAGAAAGATTAGAAAGAGAATTTGATTTAAATATAATAACTACAGCTCCTTCAGTTATATATAAAGTTACAAAAACTACAGGAGAGGTACTTCAGATACAAAATCCATCTAACCTTCCACCTACTACAGAGATAGAATATATGGAAGAACCAATTGTAAAAGCTAATATAATGACACCTACAGACTATGTTGGTGCAATTATGGAACTTTGTCAAAATAAGAGAGGTACTTTCTTAAATATGGAGTACTTAGAAGAAAAAAGAGTTGTATTACATTATGAGTTGCCTTTAAATGAGGTTATTTATGATTTCTTTGATGCCCTTAAATCAAAGACTAGAGGATATGCATCTTTAGACTACGATTTAAAAGGATATCAGCAGTCAGAGCTTGTGAAAATGGATATACTTATCAATGGAGAATTAGTAGACGCATTTTCACTAATAGTTCATGAGGAAAAAGCATATGAGAGAGGAAGAAATATTGCGGAGAGACTTACTGATGTAATCCCAAGACATCAATTTGCAGTGCCTATACAGGCAGCTATAGGTTCTAAGATAATAGCTAGAGAAACCATAAGAGCTCTTAGAAAAGATGTACTTGCTAAATGTTATGGTGGAGATATATCAAGAAAGAAAAAACTATTAGAAAAACAAAAAGAAGGTAAAAAGCGAATGAGACAAATCGGTTCAGTTGAGGTTCCGCAGGAAGCTTTCCTAACAGTGTTAAAATATGACGAAAAATAGAATGATGTAGGGAACGACGCTTCTGTCGTTCCTATTTTTATAACTAATATGAAAGTTTGGTTTTTAATTATATATAGGAACTTGACCTTAATGAGTTTTAAGCAGATTACGAAATATTTGATTTCGTGCAAGTTTCTTATGCATTAGCCAATAAAAGTTTCCTTGATATGCTGCCATAGAAGATTTTATTATTATTGGAGGAGAAGAATGAAAGAATTATCCTTATACATCCATATACCTTTCTGCATAAGTAAATGTTATTATTGTGATTTTTCATCTTTTGTCAATATAAATCACAAAATTGATGATTATATAGATAGCTTGATTCATGAATTAAGCTTATATAAAGAAAGAATAAGTGAATATAATATAAAAACTATATTTATAGGTGGAGGAACACCATCATGTATAAATCCAAAATATATCAATAGGATACTAGAATTTATATATAAGAATTTTAGAACTACTGGATTAGTTGAAGTTACAATAGAAGCTAATCCTGGTACATTAGATAGAGAAAAGGTACGAATATATAAAAAATCTGGAATAAATAGGGTAAGTATAGGAGTGCAGACATTAGATGATAAATTGTTAGAATCCATAGGAAGAGTTCATAAGGCCAAGGATTTTTATAGAAGCTATGAAATTCTAAGAGAAGAGAATATAAACAATATCAACGTAGACCTAATATTTGGATTGCCAAATCAAACTATAGATAATGTAATAGACTCATTAAAGAAAGTAATTGAACTAGGAGTAGAACATATCTCATACTATGGACTTATACTAGAAGAGGGAACGAGACTTTATAAATCCTATATCGAAGGAAAGATTTTATTACCTGATGAAGATATGGAAAGATTAATGTATCATAAGGCTACGGAATACTTGATTGAACATGGCTACGACCACTACGAAATATCTAACTATGCATTACCAAGCTATGAATGCAAACATAATTTAGTCTATTGGGATGTAAAACCTTATCTTGGGATAGGGTTAAGCAGTCATTCAAATATGGAGGGAAAAAGATTTTCAAACACATCTGATATAAATATTTATATTGAAAACTTGAAAAAGAAAATCCTTCCTATAGAAGATGAAGAAATAATAGATAAGAATACAGAAATAGAAGAATTTTGTATACTAGGTCTAAGAAAAATATCTGGTATAGGTAAGACCCAATTTAAGAACAGATTTAGTATAGAAATAGAAGAATTATATAAAGATATAATAAATAAACATATAAAAAATGGTTTAATATTAAATGATGATAATTGTATCCGACTAACAAAACGAGGATTAGACTTGTCTAATTTAGTTGAAATAGATTTTTTAATGTAATAAAATATTTTGATAAAAACTATTGACAAAATTTAGAGATAGTGGTAACTTTAAATCGTGAGCATTAGCACTCAATGACATAGAGTGCTAATAAAACTATCTAGTATGTGAAAGAATACTGAGGTGATTAAATATGCTAGATGATAGAAAACTTAAAGTTCTTTATGCGATTATCAACTCTTATATAAATAGTGCAGAACCTATAGGTTCTAGAACAATAACTAAGCAATATGATTTAGGAGTAAGTTCAGCAACTATAAGAAATGAGATGTCAGATCTAGAAGAGTTAGGATATTTAAATAAACCACATTCTTCTGCAGGAAGAATTCCATCAGATAAAGCTTATAGATTATATGTAGATGAAATTTTAAAGAGTAAAAAGCCTAGGTTAGATTTAATAAAAAAAGATGAGATAAAAAAAATATTAGCTAGTGAATCTAGAGAGATAGAACAACTGCTTCAAAATTCAGCAAAAGTCCTATCGGCAATAACTAGTTATACGGCTCTTGCAATATCTCCACAGTTAATGGGTTCAAAAATAAAACATATTCAATTAATACCAATTGATAATCAACAAGTATTGATGGTTTTAGTTACTAATACTGGAGTAGTTAAAAATTCAATTTTTAGGCTAAATAAAGAGATTCCTGAAGAACAAATTAATATAATGTCTAATTTTTTGAATGATAGATTAAAGGGACTATCAGTAGATGAAATAAATGAAGAAGTTTCCAATGGAATTATTAAGGAGATATATGATTATAAGGTTATCATAGACGGGATTATACCTATTATAAATCAATCTATGGAAGATATAGATAATGTTGATTTATATGCTGATGGGATAACCAAAATACTCAATTTCCCAGAGTACAGAGACTTAGAGAAAGCTAAATCTTTTATATCTTTTATAGAAGATAAAGATTTGGTACTAAATCTTTTACTGAATGATTCTCTATCTCAAGATATTGAAATAACAATTGGTAATGAAAACATTTATGATCCTATAAAGGACTGTAGCTTGATTACAACTACCTACAGGTTAGGAGAAAGAACTATAGGTAAAATTGGAATAATTGGTCCTACGAGGATGGATTATTTAAAGCTAGTAAATACTTTGCATTTATTTTCTGTAAATATTACAGAGATTATAAATATGTTGATGAGTAAACATATATCAAAATAATCATAACATTATAAGAGGTGATGTAATGAAGAACAAGGATCAGGATAAAAAAGAAAACTCAGAGGTAATAGAAGAGGATATCTGTAAGGAGGAAATTGAAGAAACTAGTAAAGACTTAGAAGAAGCTTTAGAATCAAAGGATAAAGAACTAGAGGAATTAAATAATAAGTTATTAAGACTTCAGGCCGATTTTATTAACTTTAGGAAAAGAGCTGAAAAAGAGAAGGAGAGTACTATATCTTATGCTTTAGAATCCTTCGTATGTAATCTATTGCCTATAATAGATAATTTCCAAAGAGCCATGGAATCAGAAAATGATAAGGAAAATAATTTCTATAAAGGGATAGAAATGATATATCAGCAATTAATGAAGGTTCTTAATGAGAATGGAGTTGAACAGATTAAATCTCTAGGAGAAAGTTTCGATCCAAATTTCCATCATGCAGTATTCATGGAAGAGTCTAATGATTATGAGGAAGGTAAGATAACAGAAGTTCTACAAAATGGATATATACTAAAAGATAGAGTTATAAGACCATCTATGGTTAAAGTAGCAAAATAACATTTATTTAAGGAGGAGTTTTTATGGGAAAAATAATTGGGATTGACTTAGGTACTACAAATTCATGTGTCGCTGTTATGGAAGGTGGAGAGCCTATTATTATACCTAATTTAGAGGGAAATAGAACAACACCATCTATAGTAGCATTTACAAAAGATGGAGAAAGACTTGTTGGGGAGACTGCAAAAAGACAAGCTATTACAAATCCAGATAGAACTATAGCATCGATTAAGAGAAAAATGGGTTCTGACCATAAAGTAAATATAGATAGTAAAAATTATTCACCAGAAGAGATATCAGCTATGATTTTACAAAAAATTAAAATGGATGTTGAAAACTACTTAGGGGAGACAGTTTCTGAGGCAGTAATCACAGTACCAGCATATTTTACAGATAGCCAAAGACAGGCAACAAAGGATGCAGGGAAAATTGCTGGATTAGAAGTAAAGAGAATCATTAATGAGCCAACAGCAGCTGCATTAGCTTATGGAATGGATAAGGAACATGGTCAGCATAAGATAATGGTATTTGACCTTGGGGGTGGTACTTTTGACGTATCCATACTAGAGCTTGGAGATGGAGTATTTGAGGTATTAGCTACTCGTGGAAACAACCACCTAGGTGGAGATGACTTTGACGAAGCTTTGGTAAATTATATAGCAGAACAGTTTAAGAAAGAAAATGGCATTGATTTAAAACAAGATAAGATGTCATTACAAAGATTAAAAGAGGCGGCAGAAAAGGCAAAGAAAGAATTATCTTCCACCATGTCAACAAATGTAAATTTACCATTTATCACCGCGACTCAGGCAGGACCATTACACTTAAATATGGATATCACAAGAGCTAAATTCAATGAATTAACTTCATCCTTAGTGGATAATACATTAGAACCGGTTAGAGAAGCCCTAAAGGATGCTGGACTACAAGCATCTGATATAGAAAAAGTACTTTTAGTTGGAGGCTCCACAAGAATACCAGCTGTGCAAGAAGCGGTTAAAAAATTAATTGGCAAAGATCCGCAAAAAGATATTAATCCAGATGAATGTGTTGCATTAGGTGCAGCTATTCAAGGTGGAGTACTTGCAGGTGAAGTTAAAGATATATTATTATTAGATGTTACGCCTTTATCCCTTGGTATTGAAACTCTGGGTGGAGTAACTACTAGATTAATTGAAAGAAATACTACAATACCAACTAAGAAGAGTCAAGTATTCTCAACTGCAGCAGACAATCAAACATCAGTAGATATTCATGTTCTGCAAGGTGAGCGTCAAATGGCAAACGATAATACTACTTTAGGTAGATTCCAACTAACAGGAATACCACCAGCACAAAGAGGTATTCCACAAATAGAAGTAACTTTTGATATAGATGCTAATGGTATTGTAAATGTAAGTGCTAAGGATTTGGGAACAGGAAAAGAACAAAGAATAACTATTACAGCATCAACTAAACTTTCAGATGAGGAAATAGAAAGAAAAGTAAAAGAGTCAGAAAGATTTGCAGAAGAAGATAAGAAGAAGAAAGAAACAATTGAAATAAGAAATAATGGAGATAATTTAGTTTATCAAACTGAAAAAACTCTAAAAGAATTAGAAGGAAAGATTTCTGCAGATGAAAAGTCAAAGGTTGAATCTAAGTTGGAAGAGCTTAAAAAATCATTAGAAGGTGATAATTATGATGAAATTAAGCAAAAAACTGAAGAATTGACAGAAGCTTTCTATTCCATATCTCAAAAAATGTATGAGCAAGCTGGAGCACAAGGTAATCCAGAAGAAGGTGCAGGACCTAAGGATGATGTAGTAGATGCGGATTATGAAGTGGTAGATGAAGAATAAATAACCCATGAAAGATATGAGCTAAATCATTTGATTTAGCTCATAAATTTGATATAATTGTATAAGCAAATTAAAGGTTGGTGAAAAGATGAGGGATTACTATGAAATCTTAGGTTTAAATAAAGATGCATCAGAAGATGAAATAAAGAAAGCATATAGATCTTTAGCAAAGAAATATCATCCTGATTTGAACCCAGATAATAAAGAGGCAGAAGCAAAATTTAAAGAAGCTAATGCAGCCTATGAAATATTAAGTGACCCAGAGAAAAGATCTAGATATGATAGATTTGGGCATGCAGGGGTAGATCCACAAGCAGGAGGTTTTGGAGAGGGCTTTGGAGGTTTCGGTGATATCTTTGAAGATATATTTGACATATTCGGTGGAGGAGGATTTAGCAGAGGCTCAAGAAGAACAGGCCCAGTAAGGGGAGCAGACCTAAGATATAACTTAAATCTAGAATTTAAAGAGGCTGTTTTTGGAGTAGAGAGAGAAATACAAATTAGAAGAACAGAAAACTGTGAAACTTGTGGTGGAACAGGAGCCAAATCAGGTACAGGAAAAGAAACTTGTTCAACCTGTAAAGGTAGGGGAGAAGTGAGATATGCCCAGCAAACTCCTTTTGGTCAATTTGTTAGGACATCTACCTGCGATGCATGTAATGGAACTGGTGAGATAATTAAAGATAAATGTAATACCTGCGGAGGCACTGGTAAAGAAATAAAAACTAAGAAAATGAAAGTGAAGATACCAGCGGGTGTAGATACTGGCTCCATAATTTCTATGAGAGAAGAGGGAGAAGCGGGAGACAGAGGAGGACCTAATGGAGATTTATATATTTATATAAATGTGGTGGAAGACCCAATATTTAAACGTTCAGGCAATG
The DNA here is from genome assembly GCF_902479755.1 of uncultured Tissierella sp. Taxonomy (NCBI): domain Bacteria; kingdom Bacillati; phylum Bacillota; class Tissierellia; order Tissierellales; family Tissierellaceae; genus Tissierella; species uncultured Tissierella sp. Next base: position 29,159 of record NZ_CABSQO010000020.1, read on the forward strand.
ATATCTATTTAACAGTACCTATTTCTTTTACCGAGGCAGCACTGGGTGCAGAGATACAGGTACCAACTTTAGAAGGTATAACAAGTCATAATATTCAAGAAGGAACTCAGACAGGAACAGAATTTAGACTCAAGAACATGGGAGTGCCAAATCTTAAAGGATATGGAAGAGGAGACCTTTTCTTTACTGTAGAAGTTAAGGTTCCAACTAAGCTAACTGATAGACAAAAAGAACTATTAAGGGATTTTGCCAATGAAACAGGGGAAAATATCAAGGAGCATAAAAAAGGTTTCTTTGATAAAGTAAAGGATGCTTTCAACTAACAATCACTCCAGGAGTGATTGTTCTTTATAACTAATAGGAAAGTTCTACCTTTATATTTTTTATTTAGAAATTTTATGACAATGAATTTTAAGCAGATTGCCGAATCTTTGATTTCGTGCAAGTCGCTTATGCAGTGGCTAAGAAAAGTTATCTCTAATATAACCTTAGAAGCTTTTCTTAAAATCATGGTAGTTTTTCCATGGCTCTTAGGGTATAATTATTTTAGATTTTAAAAAAGGATGTGTATTTATGAAGTGGACAGAGGTTCAGATAAAAACTACTGAAGAATTAGAAGATTTAGTATCAAATGTTCTATATGATGTAGGTGCTGCAGGACTTGCCATAGAAGACCCAAGGGACATAATAGAACTATCTCAATCAAAAGAAAAATGGGATTTTGTGGATCCAGGTTTAATAAATCAAGACTTTGATGGAATAATAATTAAGGCATATTTTTCTGAGGCAGATGATTTAGAAAATAAAATTGAAGAAATTAAAAATAGAATAAAAAATGATCCAATACTAAATACTGGAGAGAGTGAAATTATAATAGGCATGGTAGACGATAATGATTGGGCAGAATCTTGGAAAAAGTATTATAAGCCAATTAAGATAGGTGAAAGAATCCTAATAAAACCTTCTTGGGAAGAATATGTTTTAGAAGAAAATGATATATTAATCGAATTAGATCCAGGTATGGCTTTTGGAACAGGTACCCACGAGACAACTATGATGTGCACGGAAGCTTTAGAGAAATATGTAAAGCAAGGAGATATAGTGTATGATATTGGATGTGGAAGTGGAATACTTAGCATAGTTGCAGCAAAACTAGGAGCTGAAAAGGTAGTGGCAGTAGATCTTGATGAGCTGTGTGTAAAAGTATCCAATGAAAATATAAGGCTAAACGATGTAGATAAGATTATCGAAATAAAGGAAGGAAATTTATTAGACGTGGTTGAAGGCAAAGCCAATATAATAGTTTCAAATATAATAGCGGAAATAATTGCAAAAATGACAAAGGATTTAAAAGCTTATTTAAAGGAAGATGGCATATTTATTACATCTGGCATTATTGTAGAAAAAATTGAATTAGTGGAAAATGCTTTAGTGGAAAATGGATTTAAAATATTAGATATCAAGAAGCTAAATGGCTGGGCTTGTATTATAGCTATTAATAGTTAGGTGAATAGATTATGCATAGATTTTTTGTTGAGAAAGAACAAGTTATTGATGAGATAATAGAGATAAATGGAACTGATGTAAAACATATAAAGGATGTATTAAGGCTCAAACCTAAGGAAAGAATTGAAATTGCATCAGATGGAATTACTTATACCTGTGAAATTGAATCTTTATTTAAGGAAAAAATTATTACAAGAATAATAGATGAAGTTAAGGGAGTTAATGAATCGTCAGTTGATATTATTTTATATCAAGGACTTGCTAAAGGTAGCAAGATGGATTTAATTATACAAAAGTGCACGGAAATAGGAGTAAAGGAATTTTATCCTGTAGCAACCCATAGATCAGTTGTAAAAATAAAAGATATAAAAAAGGAACAATCTAAGGTAGAACGATGGAATAGTATAGCTGATGAAGCTGCAAAACAAAGCAAAAGAGATATTCTTCCTAAAGTAAAAAATATTATTTCTTTTGATGAAATGGTGGGTATATTAAAAGACGAGGACAATATAATAGTCCCTTATGAAGATGAAAAAGGAAATACAATAAAAGGAAGTTTGGAAAGCAGCGGAATAAAAAAAATGCATTTAATAATAGGACCTGAAGGAGGATTTGAGCCTAAGGAAATAGAAAAATTAAAATTAATAGGGGCAAGAATTGTAACACTAGGACCTAGAATATTAAGGACCGAAACTGCCGGGATTGTTGCATCTACCATAATACTTTATGAGTTGGGAGATATGGGAGTTATTTAGTGAATAAAGTAGCTTTCTATATTCTGGGGTTTGGGAAAGTAAACCTAAATATGGCTACTTTTAATTCTTGTACACCCCTTATATAATTACTTGTATAATAGAATTGAATTTAGCAGACCAAAGACCACTTTTAATAAAAAAGGTGGTTTCTTTATTTTTTCAAAACATATTTAGTTGATATAGATTCGCCTTTTCCTTCTATGATTTCTCTATCCATAAATTCCTGTAAATAAAATATGCATTTGACCTACTTATGCCTGCTGGACTTTCTAAATCCTTTTTAGTAACATATATATACTCATTTAAGTATTCTAGTAGCATAGGTTGAAATGATAAATACTTTTATATTTATCATTTCAACCAAATGTGATTATTATATATGCTATAATATACACATAAGCAATTTATAAGAGTATGAATATATTCTATAAAAATTAAGTGGAGAGATTCTATGAAAAATAAACTTAAACAGGATCGAAAGAGATGGTTGTTTAGTGGGGTTGTGTGGTCATTTATCTTCTTGGTAAAATTATCCAAGGAAGGACTAACTTTATATCCTATTATAAATGGAATTACAGGTGTTCTATGTTTTGCTAATGCTTATATTCGTCATAAAGAAATTATAAAAAATGATGAAGATTAGCTTAATGAACATAGGGGATATAGAATCTCAATTTTTATAATTTATCTTAAAAATATCATGATTACTAAAATTAAATATTTTATTGAAATACGGTATTATTTAGAAAAGAATTATACCGTATTTTTAGATTACATTTTCACCAACTATATATTAATTTAACTTATATTGATATATAAATACAAGTTTTGATCTTAATCTAATGAAAATCAGTTTTTTGTAAATATAATACATACTCTATAATGTCCACATAAGTAATTCGTAATAGTAAAAAATGTGAAATAAGTTTATAGTATCTATAACACTAGCTTAACACGTGAGCTACTTTAATTTAGGAGAGATTAAATTATGAGAAAATTTAATGAGCTGGAATTTAAATCATATTTATGGAAGGGACAATTACATGAAGCTGTGAGTTATCTCAGTAAATTTCATGATAAGAAAGATTGGTTTCAGAAGTACATTAATATTTTTGAAAATGGACAATATTATAAAAGAACAGATAATAAGGTTATTGGAGATATAGACAAAATCTATCAAAATTATTATAGAAATGTATTTTGGATGAATATACCAAACGAAGACGCAAAAAAATTGCTCTTACAAGAATTAACGATTTTTTGTGGAATAAAATCAGATTTGCTAAAGGATGATAATATTGAAAATGAGATTGAAAAGATAGTGAAAGCAGAAGGTTATGAATATTTAGGTGGATATACATCAGGATTTTTCGGACCATATATTTGGAAAAACTCCACAAAAGTAACTTATGAAGTAGAACTGCCAAGTGGTATAGAACCATATACAATCATAATGATGGATGGATTTATATCACGAAGTTGGTTGGATTTTATTTCTTTTGGGAAAACAGGAACTGGCGGTTGGGTTGGTAAAGATGGGACTTTATGTTGTGTCAGAAGTTCATATGATATAGAAAGTGAGAAATTCAATATTTCATTTTTGAAGCATGAGGCACAACATGCTTATGATAAGAAAAGATATTTAGATATAACAACCGTTGATTTGGAGTATCGAGCCAAGCTAGTGGAATTGATCTATTGGCCTGATATTGAAAAAATAAAGACAATATCTAGTGAGGCAGATAATACTAATCCTGATAATGGACATTCAGTAGCAGCGTATAGGATTATTAATGAGATGTCACGAAAAATATTTGAGTGTGAATATGTAAATGATGAAAAGGTTTGGGAGGATAAAGTAGATAATGTTAAGAAGTATGCTTCAGAACTTTTAGAGGAAAGTAGTAAAGTTTTGAGATTAGCAAATGTTGTCTAGCTCAGAAGTACTAATTTCTAACAATAATAATACACGGTATTCTATATATAAGATAAAGCTCTAGATTACTCTAGAGCTTTATCTTAACCATGGAGGGATTTCATAACTTTTAATGTGTTCAAAGCCTTCTACTTTGGCTTCTTCACTTGATATTCTGATGGTAATATTATCAATACCAACAGTATTATGAGCACCTGTATAAGGAATTATTTGAATTTTTACTATAAAACATGCTGTGCTCTGACGTTCAATATTTAAAATCTTAATATCCCATGGATCACAACAATATGGTTTACCATAATACTCTTCTATTGCTTCTTTTATATAGGGATAAATAAGGGTAGTAAAAATATCCTGATATAATTCTTCATTTGATCCAGTAGATGAATTGCATTTTGATTCATTAGCTAGTGTGAGTGTAGAATTTAGAGAAAATATGCATACAATTAGTCCAACTATAAGAATTATTAAAATAGAATTCTTTTTCAATGTTGTCACCTCCACGATAACTTCGTTATTATTATATGCAAAAATAAATATTATTTATTGGAAAATAAATGCATAAATGTTATTAAAAATGTTGGTACTTGCTTAAATATATACATTATATTAAAATAAATGCTATAATTAAATGTAGATAGTTTATTAGGCAAGATACATGTAAGAAAAAATATTTGAAAAGATTTTTGTTTATGTATATAATTGAAGACATTATTTACAAATAATAGAAAAGTTATATTTAACTTATACTAGAAACAGAGAGGGATAAAATGAATAATATAGATATAACATTTAGTGGTGAAGAATTTTTTCATCGCTATGGAAGGAAAAAGACCGTAAGTATGTTCACCTTGGGATGCAAGGTAAATCAATATGAAACCGAGGCCATGGAAGAAATATTTGAAAAGAATGGTTATATTATCGTAAATAGTGATGAAATAGCTGATATATATGTAATAAATACTTGTACAGTTACAAATTTGTCTGATAGAAAATCTAGACAATTTATATCTAGGGCAAAGAAATTAAATAAGGATGCTGTAATAGCAGTTGTAGGATGTTATTCTCAAGTATCTCCTGATGAAGTATCTAAAATAGAAGGAGTAGATGTTGTAATTGGCACTACTGATAGAAGTAGAATTTTAGAATTATGCGAAAAAGCAAAAAAAGAGAATGGGAAAATTAATATTGTTAGAAATGTAAAGACACAAAAGAAATTCGAGACAATAAATATAGATGATATAAAATCTAAAACAAGAGCTTATATAAAGATACAGGATGGATGTAATCAATTTTGCTCCTATTGTATAATTCCATATGCAAGAGGTCCTATTAGAAGCAGAGAACTAGATGAGATTATTAAAGAAACTAAAAAATTAGCTGATGCAGGATTTAAAGAAGTAGTTTTGACAGGAATTCATGTAGCGTCCTATGGAAAAGATATAGATAAGACTTCTCTAAACAAGGTTTTAGAAGAAGTAGGAGAAGTAAATGGGATAGAAAGGATTAGGCTTAGCTCTTTAGAACCGACATTAATTGATGAAGATTTTATGAAGAACATAGTAAAAATAGGAAAAGTGTGTGATCATTTTCATCTATCCTTACAGTCTGGTTCTGATACAGTATTAAAAAGAATGAATAGAAAATATACAACTAATGAGTATAGAGATATTGTAGATCTCATAAGAAAATATATGCCTAATGCAGGAATTACAACAGATATAATAGTGGGATTCCCAGGGGAAACAGAAGAAGAATTTAATGAAACATTAGAATTTGTTAATGAAATACGTTTTTCTAGAATTCATGTTTTTAAATATTCTCCTAGAAAGGGAACTCCAGCAGCTAAATATGAAAATCAGATAGATGGAAATATAAAAAATATTAGGTCAGAAAAATTAATAGCTTTAGGAGAGGAGTTAATGTTAGAGTTTAACTCAAAACTTATTAATTCTACACTGTCAGTCCTGTTTGAAGAGGAAAGTAAAAAAGAAGATGGCTATATAGAAGGGTATACTACAAATTATGTTAGAGTTAAATCTAATAAAGATACTAGTATGATTGGTAAAATAGTAGATGTGACAATTAACGAAAAGAAAGATGATTTTTTATTGGGAAAATAGATGATTTTAATATAGAAATGTAATAAGATAGTATATAAGAAGGGGGTGGATAAATTGACTGATTGCTTATTTTGCAAGATAGTTAAGGGGGAAATACCTAGTACTTTAATATATGAAGATGAGAAGGTAGCGGCTTTTGAAGATATCAATCCTCAAGCTCCTGTTCATTTCTTAGTAATTCCTAAAGAACATATACAGTCGGCAGCTCATATAGATGAGTATAATAAAGAACTTATAGGTCATGTTTTCTTTATAGCATCTAGGATAGCAAAAGATAAAGGGTTAGATACAGGATATAGGATAGTTAACAACTGTGGTATAGACGGAGGTCAAACAGTAGAACACATTCATTTTCATATACTAGGAAAAAGAAAAATGTTATGGCCGCCGGGTTAAATACTAGTTGAAATATTTTAGATTATAATGTATAATAGTCTAGTGCAAAGCCCTTGATGGGGATAGTATGAAGTACTCTTGCAGTAGAGAGAGGAGGGAGAAGTCGATGTCAGAAATTAAGGTAGGAGAAAACGAATCTCTTGATAATGCGTTAAAAAGATTTAAAAGACAATGTGCACGTGCTGGCATTTTAGGTGAAGCTAGAAAGAGAGAACACTATGAAAAGCCAAGTGTAAAGCGTAAAAAGAAATCTGAAGAAGCTAGAAGAAAGAAATATTCAAGATTTTAATTGAGAAGGTGAACAAATGTCCCTTAAAGAAAAACTTATGGAGGATTTAAAAGACTCCATGAAATCCAAGGATACAATTAGAAAAAATACTATCACTATGGTAAGGGCAGCAATAAAGCAAAAAGAAGTTGACGAAAGAATAGAAGTATCTGAAGAGGCCATACTAGACATTATATCGAAGCAATTGAAGGAAAAAAGAATGGCTATCGAGGAATTTAAAAAAGGACAACGACAGGATTTAGTTGAACTAACAGAAAAAGAAATAGAAATTCTATTACAATACCTACCGAAACAACTTTCTGAAGAGGAAGTAGAAGAAATTGTAATTGAAACTATAAAAGAAATAAATGCTACGTCTATGAAAGATATAGGCATTATTATGAAAGCTGTAATGCCAAAGGTAAAAGGTAGAACTGACGGCAATATTGTAAATAAAATAATAAAAAAAGTTTTTAATTAACCTGGGTTTATTCCCAGGTTTTTTGACATAATTAATATCTTACTACAAACTTAACTTTTTAGGGATATGCCAGTGTTGAGAAAGCCTTGGAATTTATAAATTTGTTAGTTATTTTACAAATTTATGGGTAATAGTATAGATAAAGAGATATAAATATAATTATTTATGGTCTCTTAAGTACATATTATGGGAGGTGCTTAAATGAAAAAAAGTAGGGCAGTAATTATACTAATATCTTTAATAGTCTTAATTTTATCAAACATAGGCTATGCAGATGCTGGGGGAGATGTATATGTTGTTCCCATTAAGGGTGAAATCAATAAGGCGACTTATAATTTCTTAAACAATACCATGTCTAAATTGATTAAAGAAAATCCAGCAGCAATTATATTTGAAATAGATACCTATGGTGGACTAATTAATGAGGCAGAAAAAATTAAATCTCTAATCATGTCCTCATCTATACCAACTATTTCCTATGTAAATAACAAGGCAGAATCTGCGGGAGTATTGATAACCATTGCATCAGAAAAAGTTGTTATGGCTAATTCAGCTACAATTGGGTCTGCTGAAACAATACCAAATACCGAAAAAGTACTTTCTATGTGGAGAGGTCTCTTAAGAGATACGGCTCAATATAGAAATAGAAATCCTGAAGTTATAGAGGCTATGGCAGATAAAGATATTGAAATTGAAGGTTTAGTAACTAGGGGTAAATTAGTTAATTTAACTTCATCAGAAGCTGTCGAGTATGGAATAGCTGATTTGTCTACAGATAGCTATAGGGAGATATTAGATTATTTTAATCTTGATAATGCAAATATACAAAGGATAGATGAAGGTCTTCAAATAAAACTGGCTAAATATATATCAAATCCTTATATAAGTAGTTTATTGTTGACTTTAGGATTTGTTGGGTTAGTAATTGAAATATTAACACCTGGATTCGGAATCGGAGGCACAATTAGTATAATAGGCTTTGGATTATACTTTGGAGGAAATATCTTAGCAGGGAACTCCCATTGGACATCTTTAGTATTGTTTGTGACAGGTCTGATACTATTAGTCATAGAGGCAATAATGCCAGGCTTTGGACTTCCTGGAATTAGTGGTATAATACTAGTAATAGTAGGTACAGTCCTTGCTATGGATTCATTGGGAGTGGCATTATTTTCTTTAAGTATAGCTATAATAATAACTACTATAGTGACTATAATATTAATAAAGATGGGTTTTAAATCCAAAATGCTTAATAAGATCGTTTTGGATACAGAACATAAGGATGAAAGAGGATATCTATCTGTTGATTCTATGAATCAGTATATAGATAAAGAAGGAATTAGTATAACAGAACTTCGCCCTGCTGGGTTTATAGAGATAGAAGGAATGAAGCTAGATGCACTATCAGATGGTGGTTTTATTCCAAAAGATACAACTATAAAAGTAGTAAGGGTAGAAGGTTCAAAAATATTTGTTAGGAGGTTGTAATATGCCATATTTACCAATAGGGTTTGCCCTAATTATTATTATTTTTGTAATGCTTTTCTTCTCATTTGTACCAGTAGGACTTTGGATTACAGCTTTTTTCTCAGGAGTTAAAATTTCTATGTCGACTCTTATAGGTATGAGACTTAGAAGAGTAGCACCATCTAGAATAGTAAATCCAATGATCAAAGCTACAAAAGCAGGTCTAGTTATTAAAATCAATGAGTTAGAAGCTCATTATTTAGCAGGAGGAAATGTAAATACTTTGGTAGATGCTTTAATAGCAGCTCAAAGAGCAAATATTCCACTAGAATTTGAGAGAGCAGCGGCAATTGACTTAGCTGGTAGAAATGTATTAGAAGCAGTTCAAGTATCAGTTAATCCCAAGGTAATAGAAACACCTCAAATTGCAGCAGTGGCTAAGGATGGTATTGAAGTAGTAGTAAAAGCAAGAGTTACTGTTAGAGCTAATATTGAAAGGCTAGTTGGAGGAGCTGGAGAAGAAACTATCATTGCCAGGGTAGGTGAGGGGATAGTAACCACTGTAGGTAGTTCTAATTCCCATAAAGATGTATTAGAAAATCCTGATAGCATATCAAAGACTGTACTTGATAAGGGCTTAGATTCAGGAACAGCATTTGAAATATTGTCTATAGATATAGCAGATGTAGATGTAGGTAGAAATATAGGTGCTAAACTTCTAATGGATCAGGCAGAAGCAGATAAGAGAATTGCTGAGGCAAAGGCAGAAGAAAGAAGAGCTATGGCAGTAGCTAAAGAACAAGAAATGAAGGCTGAGGTACAGGCGATGAGGGCTAAGGTAGTAGAATCAGAAGCAGAAGTGCCATTAGCATTAGCAACAGCTCTAAAATCAGGTAATCTAGGCGTCATGGATTATTATAATATGAGAAATATATTGGCAGATACAGATATGAGATCATCCATATCAAAAATAGCCGAAGACGATAAGAAACAGAAGTAAGGAGGGATAATATGCCCGGTCCTTTATTATTCTTTATATTCATTGTAGTAATAGATCTAATATTAAAGTCTGCTAAAGATAAGAAAAAAATAGAAGAAGCAAAAAACAGGAGGACACAGGAATTAAGCAAACAACCTGTACCTTCTAGACCTATGGCAGACTTAAGAAAGATATTGGCAGAAGAAGTTGAAAAAGAAAGACAAAAAGAGATAGCAAGAAGACAAGGAAAGACTAATCAACGTCAGGATATCTTGATTAAGGAAAAAAGACCAGATATAAATGCTGATGATAAAAAAGCAGATATAAATGAAATATCTTGGGAAGTAAGAGAAAATGGAAATAGAAATTCAGAAAATAAAAATTCAGAAACAGTATCATCACAAAATAAGATAGAAAATAATGAAAGAAATTTAAGGGAAGATATTCTAAGAGGAATAATATTTTCTGAAATATTATCAGAACCAAAAAGTTTGCAAAATCAAAGGAGAAGTCTGTAATTTTTACAGACTTCTTTTTCGTAGGAATAGTCCATATATGAAGGGCATAGAATTAATAGGAGGGATGATAATGAAACGACAGATAGAGAATGTAAAATACAGTATTTCAGAAGCGCTGGAATTGCCCATAGATATTATGATGGACTTACCAAGACTAACAGTTATAGGAAATATTGAGGCTTCATTATTGAATCACAAAGGGATTATAGAGTATACACAGGAAACCATTAGAATAAATACAAAATCGGGTGTTTTTAAAATAACGGGTCAGGGATTAGAGATTAAAACAATACTTTCTGAAGAAATAATTATTGTTGGTTCAATTGAAAATATAGAAATAATCAGCTAGGGAGTGTTATTATGCTAGCTATAAAAATATGGAATTATTTTAAAGGATATGTTATTATTAGGGTTGAGGGACTTACTTTGGAGAGACTATTAAATTTAGCGGCTACGTACAATATATATCTATGGGACATAAAAAGACATAGCAACATTGTTCTTGAGATGAAATCTAGCATTAGAGGATTTAAGGAACTCAGGGAAATAGTAAAAAAAGTAGGCTGCAGAGTGGAAATAAAAGAAAAAATAGGATTTCCTTTTGTAATAATGAAGCTTAGGGAAAGAAAAATGTTGGTAGCAGGTTTCTTATTGTTTTTGATGACAATTTTTTTACTAACTTCTACTATTTGGAAGGTAGAAATATTAGGTAATGAACAAACGCCAAAGGAAGAGATAATTTCTTTGCTGAAAAGTAACAATATATCTATAGGTAAACTTAAATTTAATATGGAAAAAGAGGCTATAAAGGATATATTAATAGATAATTATGATTATTTTTCATTTATTTCAGTAAATATAAAAGGAACAAAGCTAATTATAGAGGTAAAAGAAGAAGATTTGCCACCGGAGAAAATCGATAAATCATATCCCTGCCATGTAGTAGCAAAGAAAAAAGGTGTGGTGGTAAAGGTAATTCCTAAAAATGGCAAAGCTGTTGTGGAAAAAGGCGGAGTAGTTAATGAAGGAGAAATTCTTATTACGGGTATACTAAATAATGAAAACACACAGGAGCATATATTAGTTCATGCCGAGGGAGAAGTATTAGCCTTAACACGATATAGTAGTATAATTAAAGAACCTATAATAAAAAATGAGGAAAAATATACAGGGAAAGTTCATAAGCAAAAAGGCATAAAAATTAAAGATAAAGGAATTATGTTTATGAAAGGCAGTATTCCCTTTTCAAATTATAAAGAATTCGAAGTAGAGAAAGATTTAATCAATCTTGATAAATTGGGCATAGAATTTCCTATTAAGAGGGTTGAATATGAATATAGAGAAGTTGAGATAAAAGAAGTAAAACAAAATATAGATTTCTTGAAAGAAGCTACTCAAATTCAAGCTACAAAGGAAATAAATAAGGAACTGCCAGAAGGTGCGCAAATACAGTCAAAGACTACAAGACATCAAGTGGATGATAATATATTAACAACACAGGTTATAGTAGAGACAATAGAAGACATAGGAAGAAAGCAAATAATTGAAAATAAGGAGGATTAAATTTGCCAAACAATATAGAAGAAAATAGCATAATGATTGAAGACAATGAAATAATTAGAGAAATATTTGGAGATTTTGATGAAAATATTAATATAATGAAAGAAGAACTAGGTATCAATATTGCTATTAGAGATGGTGAAATAAAATTATATGGTGATAGAGTATCTATAGACTTAGGACAAAAACTGATTTATAATTTAATTGAGATAGTAAGAAAACAAGGCAAATTAGATAAACAAAATTTAAGATATTCAATTCAACTTTTACTTGAAGGGCAAGGAGAATATGTCAAAGAACTACTTAAAGATGTGGTATGTGTTACAGTTTCGGGAAAAAGTATTAAACCAAAGACTTTAGGTCAAAAAAGATACTTGGACTCTATTAAGAAAAATGATATAGTATTTGGGATTGGTCCAGCAGGTACAGGAAAAACCTATTTGGCCATGGCTATGGCAGTTCAATCCTTTAAAAATAAAGAGGTAAATAGGATAATACTTACAAGACCAGCAGTTGAAGCTGGGGAAAGCTTGGGATTTTTACCCGGTGATTTGCAAGAAAAGGTAGACCCATATTTAAGACCAATCTACGATGCATTATTTGATATATTAGGGGCAGAGTCTTATGCAAGATATATTGAAAAGGGTGTAATAGAAGTAGCACCACTGGCCTATATGAGGGGAAGGACATTGGATTCTTCTTATGTTATATTAGATGAGGCTCAAAATACTACTAATGAACAAATGAAAATGTTTTTAACAAGGCTTGGATTTGGTTCAAAGGCAATAATTACAGGTGATATAACCCAAATCGATCTTTCAAAAGGGAAGGAATCAGGACTTAAAACAATAGCAAAAATATTAAATGGCGTAGATGGAATAGATTTTATATACCTTTCTAAAAATGATATAGTTAGACATCCTTTAGTTCAAAAAATAATTGAGGCGTATGACAGATTTGAAAACATAAATGGATAAGCCATAAGGGAGGAATACCTATGGATAATAAAAAATTTTCAATAACAAAAAATCGCAGATTATATAATGGGCTATTGCTTGTAATTTTTACGGCAATCCTTTTTTTTATAACGATTCATAAACTGGAGACAAATAAATTCAATCTAAAAATAGGAGACATAGCCATTACTAATATTAGAGCTACTAAGGATTTGGAAGATATCTATACTACTGAAAAATTGAAGATTGATGCAATGAATAAAGTAGAGCCAAGATACAGAATATCTCCATCGGTCCAAATGACCATGAAAAATACTATTAAGGATTTCTTAGATACTACTAGGGATATTAAGGCTCAGGAAAGTATCAGCATAAATAAAAAAGCTCACCTTCTTAATGAGAAACAAGAACTTGGGCTAAGCTCTAAGGAAATTTATATTGCCCTTAGAATGGATTATAAATCTTTAAATAATTTTGAGAATAATTTGATGGATTTAATAAACCAAGTAATGGGAAATGGCATTAAAGAAACAGAACTTGAATATGAGAAAGAGAACTTAGTAAAAACTTTTGAGTCTTTAGATATGAAAGATGAGGAAAAACAACTAGGTCTTTTGCTTATGAATGCCACTATAAAGGCAAATGAATTTTTGGACAAGTCGGAGACAGATAGGAGAAAAGAGGAAGAAGCGAAAAAAATAGAAACAGTTATCCTAAAAGAAAATGAGATTATAGCATCACAAGGAACTACAATAGGTGAAAGAGAACTAGAGTTAATTAGAGAGTCTGGACTACTAAAGGAAGATAATAAGATTCCAATAGGTGTGATAATAGGGACAGTTATGTTAATATCATTGGGAATGTCTATTATCGTCGGATATATATATTTATTTAATAATGAAATACTATACAATAATCGTTTGTTAATATTACTTATTATTATATTATCATCTATAATAATATGCAAAGAAATGTATTTAATTTCCCCATATATAATGCCAGTAGCGACAGCCGCCTTATTAATTTCCATGCTAATAGAACCAAAACTAGGATTATTAGTAAATATGTTTCTATCTTTCTTTTTAGGATTTATATTAAGACTCGATGCTAGTACAATTACTATGTATATGATATCAGGAGGCATTGCTGCATTAATAGCTATTAAACAAGAACAAAGATACAATATTTTGCTTAATGGTTTCATTGTTGGAGCTATTAATCTTTTGGCTTTAACATCCTTTAAATTAGCTAAGGGAGTAGGAGGAATAGATTCAGTTACAACAGCGGGATATAGCTTTCTGAATGGTATTATAGCTGCAATTTTAACTTTAGGATCTTTACCAGTATGGGAAAATGCGTTCTCAGTTTTGACTACATTGAAATTACTTGAATTATCAAATCCTAATCAACCATTATTAAAAAAATTGTTATTAGAAGCTCCTGGAACGTATCATCATAGCATATTAGTTGGCAACCTCTCTGAGGCAGCAGCAGAATCTATATCAGCCAACCCATTGTTAGCTAGAGTAGCATCATACTATCATGATATAGGCAAGACAATAAGACCTTATTACTTTGCAGAAAATCAATTTGGCATGGAAAATCCTCATAATAAATTGCAGCCTATGCAAAGTACCACTATAATTACATCTCATACTATTGATGGAATGGCTTTAGGTAAAGAAAAAAAATTGCCTAAGGAAATAATTGATATAATAGAGGAACATCATGGAAATACAGCTGTGGCATATTTTTATTATAAAGCAAAAGAACTAGATAAAGATATAGATATATCTATAGATGCCTTTAGATATAAAGGCAGGAAGCCTCAGACGAAAGAGGCAGCAATCGTGATGTTGGCTGATTCTTCTGAGGCTGCTGTAAGAAGCATGAAGGATTTAACAAAGGAAAAAATTGAAGATATGGTTAGAAAAGTAGTTCAGGGGAAACTAAAGGACGAACAGTTAGACGAATGTAATGTGACATTGAAGGAAATTGAAATTATTATCCACTCTTTTGTAAATGTATTAACTGGAATATACCATGATAGAATTGAATATCCAAATGTAGAAGAAAAATCGGAGGCATAAATAATGGAAATATTTATAGATAATAGGCAAGATAAAGTTGAAATTAATGAAGAGATATCTGAAATAATACAGAAAGTAGTTAATGAAGTTTTAAGTTTTGAGAACAAGTCCTTAGATTGTGAAGTTAGTGTATCTTTTGTAGATAATCAAGAGATAAAAGAGTTAAATAGAGAGTATAGAGGAGTAGATAAAGATACAGATGTATTATCTTTTCCTATGGAGGATGAATTTTTCATCGAGGGACCTATATTATTGGGAGATATAATTATATCTATGGAAAAAGCTTTAGAACAATCTGAGGATTTTGGACATTCCTTTTATAGAGAAATAGCGTATTTAACAGCTCATTCAATGTTTCATTTATTAGGATATGATCATATGGAAGATGAGGAAAAGAGTATAATGAGAGAAAAAGAAAAGGAAATAATGAAGAGATTGAAGATATTCAAAGATAATAAAGGGGAGTAGTATAATGAAGAAAAAGACTATCATTGATAGTTTTAACTATGCAGTATCAGGTATTATTATAGCATTAAAAACTGAAAAAAATATGAGGATACACTATTTAATTGCTATTTTAGTCATAGCATTAAGTCTTTTTTTTGATTTTTCGAGGGCAGAGTTTCTCCTATTGCTATTTGCAATATCCTTAGTAGTTGTAGCAGAGATGGTTAATACTGCATTGGAAAGAGTAATAGACTTAATTACAGAAGATTATCATCCATTGGCACGATTAGTAAAGGATGTAGCTGCTGGAGCAGTCCTTATTGCTGCTATAAATTCTATAGTAGTAGGATATTTACTTTTTTTTGATAGATTAAGTTCATATACAGATTTATTATTATTTAAAATAAGAAGGTCAGATATTCATCTTACTTTTGTAGCTTTGTTATTTGTTATATTATTAACCATAGGATTAAAAGCAAAGTTTTATAGAGGAAGGGGGACTCATTTTCAAGGAGGAACAGTAAGTGGGCACGCAGCTGTATCATTCTGTATAGCTACCATAATAGCATTTTTAGCACAAAATATGTTAGTTACAACCTTAACTTATGGTCTTGCTATTTTAGTAGGTGAAAGCAGGATTGAAGGTAAGATTCACACTTTTTTAGAAGTTTTATTAGGAGCTGTACTAGGAATATTAGTAGGAGTTTTAGTATTTCAAATCATAGGATAAGGGGGAAAAAAATGAAATTTAAGATGAAAATTATTTTAATAGGAATTTTAATAGCATTATTATCTAGTAGTTGTAAAAAACAAAACGTTGAAGAACCACCAGTAGTGGAAGAATCAGAGGACGTAGTAAAAGAAGATGAGGTTGTAGAAGAAGTACCAAAAAAAGAAGGAATACCTTCACCTATTAGTGGAATATATGCAGAAGAGGTAAAGGTAAATAGAAGACCAGTAGCAGTTATGTTTGATAATCACCATAGTGCAAGATGGCAATCAGGACTAAAAGATGCAGAAATAGTATATGAATTTTTAGTAGAAGCTCCGTATACTAGATATATGGGTATATATTTAATAAATGATCCGCCATCCATAGGACCAATTAGATCTGCTAGGCCTTATTTTATAACATCATCTTTAGAGTATGATGCTGTTTATGTTCATGTAGGTGGTAGTGAACAGGCTAAATCAGATATAAGAACTCTAAAAATAGCTGATATTGATGGATTATCTAGCTCCAATAAAGTCTTCTTTAGAAAATCTCATAAAAAGGCTCCGCATAATACTTATTCCAGTATGGAAGTCATAAGAGCGACACAGGAAGAAAGAAAATATAAATTAACTGGAGAGTATACTCCGTTTAAATTCAGAGAAGATGAAGCTGACATAGAGGGGAATATTGCTAATAAGTTAACTATTAAATATATGAAAAATAATACGACCCAGTATAATTACGATGAAGAAAAGAAAGTATATACTAGAGAAAAAGATGGTAAGCTACATATAGATGAGATAGATGAGACTCCAATTGTAGCTAAGAATATAATAATTCAAGAGGCAAAGACTAAGGTATTAGATAAAGAAGGTAGGCTAGAAATTCAATTAGTAGGCGAGGGAGAAGGAAAATACATAACAAATGGAAAAGTTATGGATATAAAATGGGTAAAAAAATCAAGAAATGATAAAACTTTATACTATAACCCAGCAGGAGAAGAAATAGTTTTAAATCCAGGAGTTACATGGATTCAAGTAATTAATGCAAAAACTGAGATCATAATAGAATAGCTTCCAAAAGAAGCTGACAAAATTGTCTAAATACCCTTTGGATATGAATTTTGAATTGATAAAGAGGAGGTATTCTGTGAATACAAGGGAATTAATAAAAAAAGCTTTAGAGGCTCAGAAAAAGGCTTATGTGCCATATTCTAATTTTCATGTTGGTGCAGCATTACTTACAGAAAATGATGAAATATTTACTGGTTGTAATATAGAAATAGCATCCTACTCACCTACTTTATGTGCAGAGAGAACTGCTATCTTCAAGGCTATATCAGAAGGTCATAAAAAAATTAAAGCTATAGCAGTAGTTGGAGATGCAGATTTTACTTATCCTTGTGGAGTTTGCAGGCAGGTAATTAGAGAATTTGGCAAGGATGCTATAATAATTATAGCTAATTCAGAGGACGAATATAGAGAATATAAATTAGAAGAACTGCTACCACATAGTTTTGGACCAGAAGATTTAGCGGATGCAGATACTAGGAGTGAAAAAAATGTATAAATCAGGATTTGTTGCAGTTATAGGAAGACCAAATGTTGGAAAGTCAACGTTACTAAATCAAGTTATAGGGGAAAAAATATCTATAATATCAGATAAACCTCAGACTACAAGAAATAAAATTCAGCTTGTATATACCGAAGAAAATTGTCAGATAATTTTCCTTGATACACCAGGAATACAAATGCCTAAAAATAAACTTGGTGAATATATGCTAAAAGTATCAAAAAGTACTTTAGAAGAAGTAGATGTTGTTACATTTATGATAGATGATAGTATGGAAATTGGACCTATGGATAACTTAATAATAGAAGATTTAAAAAAGATATCTACTCCAATAGTATTATTAATAAATAAAACTGATAAGCTGAACGAAGGACAGATATTAGAGTTAATAGATAAATATAGGAAGATGGAAATGTTTGAAGAAATAATACCTATATCTGCAATGAATAATACTAATATAGATAGATATATAGAAGCATTGAAAAATAAACTGCCAGAAGGTCCCCAGTATTTTCCAGAAGACATGATAACGGATCAACCTGAAAGATTTGTTATTGCTGAAATTATAAGAGAAAAGGCTCTTTTAAATTTAGAAGAAGAAGTGCCTCATGGAATTTATGTAGAAATAGATGGAGTCAAAGAGAGAGAAAATAAAAATATTATAGATGTATTTGCAAATATCTATTGCGAGAAGGAATCTCATAAAGGTATAGTAATAGGAAAAAATGGAGCTAAATTAAAAGAAATTGGTCAAAATGCAAGAATGGATATAGAGGCACTTTTAGGTAGCAGAGTAAATCTTCAACTTTGGGTTAAGGTAGAAAAAAATTGGAGAGAAAGAGATAACAAGGTAAAATACTTTGGTTATAAATAATTAGGGGAATTATATGTTAAAAACAGAAGGAGTAGTACTGAGGGAACTAAGATATAGAGACACATCCAAGATACTTAGTGTATATACAAAAAAATATGGAAAGATAGCAGTGATGGCAAGGGGAGCTTATAGGCCTAAGTCTCAGATTATAGCCAATACTCAGCCTTTTTCATATAATGAATATCAATTATATAGGGGTAAAAATTTTTTCTACCTTAATCAAGGAGATATAATAGATTCTTTTTATTCCATAAGAGAGAGAATAGAGAGAGTCACCTATGGATATTATATGCTTGAGTTAATTGATAAATCAATACCGGAGGAACAAGAGAATGAAAAGCTTTTCAACCTTCTAATAAAAGGTTTGACAGTCTTATCTTCTTTAGAGAATGATTATTTAAAATTTATCGCAGCTTATGAACTTAAATTTATATCCTTCTTAGGATATAAACCTTATTTGGATAAATGTGTTTTATGCGGCTCTTTTAATAAAAATAACATCAAATTTAGTATTTATGAAGGTGGGATAATCTGTGATAATTGCTTTGTCACGGACCCATTTAGTATACAAGTGAATAAGGAAATATATAAAGGGATGTGTGAACTTTTATATACATCACTGGAAAAAATATCTGACGTTGTTATTTCTAAGGATTCCCTTTATAAAATACATGAGATGATAGTAGAATATATATTGTATAATATAGATAGAAAAAAATTTAATAGTTTAAATTTAATCAAATCATTACAATAATTATCCTTTAGAATAGCTGTTTCTTTATAATAACAGTATATTTTGAAATACTATATACTTGACAATAAAATCAATTTTTGCTAAATTAATAATCATACAAAATGCATTACTATACGATGAGGAAGAAAATATCGATTGTAATTATTTAAGAGAGTCTAGAATGGTGAGAGCTGGACATAATTACTATTGACGAAAGGCACTTCGGAGTATACTTTATTAAGTGAATACTCTTTAGGGAGTATTAAATAGGGTGGAACCGCGGAAGTTAACCTTTCGTCCCTATGTGGGATGTAAGGTTTTTTTGTTGCCACTAATCGTAAAAATAAGGAGGTTTTTATATGTATTTTCAGGATTTAATGCTGAAATTACTAGACTACTGGGGAAATAAAGGATGTATAATATTAGAACCTTATGATGTAGAAAAGGGTGCGGGAACAATGAGTCCTCATACCTTTTTAAGGTCCCTTGGACCAGAACCGTGGAAAGTAGTATATGTGGAGCCTTCCAGAAGACCTGCAGATGCTAGATATGGTGAGAATCCAAATAGAGTTTATCAGCATCATCAGCTTCAAGTTATACTTAAACCATCGCCAGAAGAAGTCCAAGAGATGTACTTAGATAGTTTAAGGGTAATAGGTATTGATCCGCTTAAGCATGATATTAGATTTGTTGAGGATAATTGGGAAGCTCCAACTTTAGGGGCCTGGGGGCTGGGATGGGAAGTATGGTTAGATGGAATGGAAGTTACTCAATTCACATACTTTCAACAAGTGGGTGGTATTAACTGTGAACTGGAATCAGCAGAGTTAACCTACGGTCTAGAAAGAATAGCCATGTATTTACAAGATGTAGACAATATATTTGATATAAAGTGGAATAAAGATTTTACCTATGGAGATATTTTCAATAAGGCCGAATATGAACATTCAGTATATAGCTTTGAAAAAGCGGATATTGAAACTCTAAAAGGGCTATTCAATACTTATGAAGAAGAAGTAAAAAAGATACTAGACGACGGTCTTGTATTACCAAGCTATGATTATGTCCTTAAATGTTCCCATACATTTAATGTATTAGATGCAAGAGGAGCCATATCTGTATCGGAGAGAACAAATTATATAGGAAGAGTAAGGAATCTAGCAAGGATAGTTGCAGCAAAGTATATTGAGCAAAGAAAAGAAATGGATTATCCTCTATTAAAGAAGGAGGGTCATGATAATGAGTAAGAACTATTTGCTAGAAATAGGTGTTGAAGAACTGCCAGCAAGATTTGTTGGAGATGCTTTAGAACAATTACAAACCAATACTTCAAACTTCCTCAAGGAAGAAAGAATAAGCTATAATAGTATGAAAGTTTATTCTACACCAAGAAGATTAACATTGATAGTTGAGGGACTAGAAGATAAGCAGGAAGATTTAAAAGAAACAGTAAAAGGGCCAGCTAAAAAAATAGCATTTGACTCTGATGGAAATCCGACAAAAGCATTGCTGGGATTTATGAGAGGTCAAAACATAGATATAGCATCTATTTATGTGGAAGAGCATAATGGGATAGAATATGTTTATGCAGATGTTGTTAAAGAGGGCAAGGAAATAGAAGAAATATTAAAAGGAAATATACCTAATATAATTAAGTCTATTAATTTCCCTAAGTCTATGAGATGGGGAGGCAAAAATATAAGATTTGCTAGACCAATTAGATGGTTAGTTTCATTATTAGATGATAA
Organism: uncultured Tissierella sp.; assembly: GCF_902479755.1. NCBI lineage: Bacteria > Bacillati > Bacillota > Tissierellia > Tissierellales > Tissierellaceae > Tissierella > uncultured Tissierella sp. Next base: position 50,283 of record NZ_CABSQO010000020.1, read on the forward strand.
AATTGTATCTTTTGATTTAGAAGGCATAGAAGCCTCTAATATTACAAAAGGTCATAGATTTTTAGGCAGCAATAGAATAGAGTTAAATAATGTTGATGAATATGTAGAAGCTTTAAGGAAAAACTTTGTCATAGTAGATCAAGAGGAAAGAAAAGATATTATTAAATATGGATCTGAAAGACTAGCAAAAGAAAAAGGCGGCAACTTACAACAAGATGAAAATCTATTAGATGAAGTAACTAATATAGTAGAGTATCCTACACCAATGATAGGTAGAATAAAAGAAGAATATTTATCTTTACCAGCAGATGTAGTTATAACTCCTATGAAAGAACATCTAAGATTTTTCCCTGTGTTAGATGATAAGAAAAGGCTGTTACCTTATTTTATTACAGTAAGAAATGGAAATGATGATTTTATAGAAACTGTTATAAAAGGAAATGAAAAGGTACTCGGTGCTAGACTAGAGGATGCTAGGTTTTTCTACATGGATGATGTAAAAAGACCATTGGAGTCTTATGTAGATGACCTTCAAAGAATAGTATTTCAGGAAAAACTAGGGACTTTATATGACAAGACTAAGAGAGTACAAAACCTAGGAATAAAGATAGGAGAGTATCTAGAAGTCGGAGAAGAGACTGAAAGAAACATAGAAAGAGCAGGGTATTTATCTAAGGCGGATTTAGTTACAAAAATGGTGAGTGAATTTACAGAACTTCAAGGAAAAATGGGTATGGAGTATGCAAGATGTTCAGAAGAAAATGAAATAGTTAGTTTAGCTATTTTTGAACAATATCTACCTAGATTTGCTGGAGATGAACTTCCAACAACTACTGCTGGTTCAGTTCTTAGTATAGCAGATAAGATGGATACTATTTCTGGATTATTTGCCATAGGTATACATCCAACAGGTTCTCAAGATCCTTTTGGCCTAAGAAGACAAGCGTTAGGGATTATAAATATAATATTAGACAAAAAACTAAACTTATCTATAAATGAATTGGTAGAAACAGCCCTTTATTTTTACGTAGAAGTAAATGGATTGGCCTTTGATTATAACAGGGTTAAAGATGAAATAATCGAATTCTTCAGTGGAAGAATAAGAAATATGTTTATGGATATGGGCATTAGATATGATATAGTAGAAGCAGTAATTAGTACAAATACTGATGATATTTATGATATGAAAATAAGGGCTAATAAATTAAATGAATGGTTAAAGAAAGAAGGTTTATCAGAGATATTATCAGCATTTAATAGAGTTGCAAATCTAGCAGAAAAAGCTATATCTGATGAAGTTCAAAGAGATTTGCTTACAGAAGATGAGATAGAATTATATGAAAGCTTCAACAATGTAGAAGAAAAGATAAATAGTTCGATTGATAAGAAAGAATATGATAAGGCATTAGATCAATTAGTAGTATTAAAAGAACCGATCGATAAATTCTTTGATAAAGTTATGGTAATGGTAGATGATGAAAAGATAAGAAATAATAGACTAGGTTTATTAAAGAAAATATACGATACTATGTTGCAAATTTGTGACTTATCAAAGATAGTTAATAAATAGTCCACTACTTACAAAACTGAAGTAGCAGGGATATTGGGGGGAGATCACTATTCAACTAAATGAGAGACAAGAAAAAATAGTAGATATAGTTAAAAGGAGTCAACCAATTACATCTGAAGCCATTGCAAGTGAACTGAAACTTACAAGATCAACCCTGCGACCAGATTTGGCCATCTTGACTATGTCTGGAATACTAGATGCAAGACCAAAGGTTGGATATTTTTACACAGGAAAAACTAGCCTATCTTATATTTCTGAAAAGATAAAAAACATAAAAGTATCTGATGTAAAATCTGTTCCTATAGTAGTAGATGAATCTACAAATCTCTATGATGCAATAGTGCTAATGTTTTTAGAGGATGTAGGATCTATATATGTTACTTCTAAAGGTTTTTTATCAGGTGTCGTATCGAGAAAAGACTTTCTTAGAAATGCTATGGGGGGTATGGATTTAAATAAGGTTCCTATAGGGATGATTATGACAAGGATGCCTAATATTGTGTATGTAGAACTAGAAGACAGTGTTTTAAATGCTGCAGTGAAATTAATAGACCATGAAATAGATAGTTTGCCTGTAGTGGAAGAAGATGAAAAAAACTATAAAGTAGTTGGCAGAATAACAAAAACAACAATAACAAGGTTATTTGTAGAATTGGGTAAAAATGATTAAAGGGGGTAAGGTTATGGACAAAAGCTTAACAATTTATGTACTATCAGATTCCATAGGGGAAACGGGAGAATTGTTATCTCGTGCAGCTTTAAGTCAATTCAATTCAGGAAGATATGAAGTAAGAAGATTCCCCTTTATTACAGCTGAAGACCAGATAAATGAGATATTTGAAGAAGCTAAAAATGAACCGAGTGTTGTAATTTATACTATAGTAATAGAAAAGTTAAAAAACTTTATAAGTGCCAAGGGACAAGAATTTAATATTCCAACAGTGGACTTGATGACACCAGCTTTAAATGCAATTGAATCAGTTCTTGAATATCAGCCTAAAAGAGAGTCAGGGCTAATTAGAAGATTGGATGAAAATTATTTTAGGAAAGTTGAAGCAGTTGAGTTCGCTGTAAAATATGATGATGGTAAAGATCCTAGGGGAATAAAGAAAGCAGATATTGTATTAGTTGGAATTTCTAGGACATCTAAAACACCTTTGAGTATGTATTTAGCTCATAAGAATTTTAAAGTAGCTAATGTGCCTTTAGTACCAGAAGTTCCAGCTCCAAGTGAATTATTCTTAAAAGATAATAGAAGAATAATTGGGCTTGTTGCTAATCCAGTAAAACTAAATGAAATTAGACAAGAAAGATTGAAGGCATTAGGCTTAGATGATAATGCAAATTATGCAAATGTAGATAGAATAAACTTAGAATTGGAATATTCTAAGGAAATAATGGAAAAACTAGGATGTATAGTAATAGATGTATCATATAAAGCAATAGAAGAAACTGCTGGGCTTATAATAGACTATATAAAGAAAAACTTCGGAGATAGAATCTTTGAATAGAAGTGTTAAAGATAGCACTTCTATTTTATTTGTGAAATACTTAAAAATATTTAAAAAATATTTAATATAAAAGAAGGATTATTAAAACTTATGTTGTATATATATATTAAGAATAATTTATCAGTAAATATAAAGGGGTATATATATGAATATAAGATTAAGAACCGAGGAAATAGAAAAAAATAATTTATCCCAATATGCTATGCATAGTCAAAATTCTAAAGGAAGAGAAAAATTTGAAGAAAAATGTGATATAAGGACTGACTTTCAACGAGATAGGGATAGAATAATCCATTCTAAATCTTTTCGAAGATTAAAACATAAGACCCAAGTCTTTATTGCTCCAGAGGGAGATCATTTTAGAACAAGACTTACTCATACATTAGAGGTGGCTCAAATAGGGCGAACATTGGCTAGGGCTCTAAGGCTAAATGAAGATTTAGTTGAGGCCATAGCACTGGGACATGATTTAGGACATACGCCATTTGGGCATACTGGAGAAAGAGTATTAAATAAATTGCATCCAAAAGGTTTTAACCATAACGAACAGTCCATAAGAGTTGTAGATTTTTTAGAGCATAAGGATGATAGAATAGGATTAAATCTCACCTATGAAGTGAAAGAAGGTATAAGGAAGCATTCTGGTGATGAAAAATCACAGACATTGGAAGGACAAGTCGTTAAATATGCAGATAGAATTGCATATATTAATCATGATATTGATGATGCTATTAGGGCAGGAGTTATAAGAAAGGAAGATTTACCTGAGGAATGTGTAGAAATATTGGGAAAAACTCATGGTGAAAGAATAAATACTATGATTTTAGATATAATTAAAAATAGTATGGAAAAAAATACTATAATAATGAGTGCAGATGTTGGGGAAGCAACTAACGCACTAAGAAACTATATGTTTCAAAATGTATACCTTAATCAAGATGCAAAATCAGAAGAATCCAAAGCAGAATATGTTTTAGAACAACTATATATATATTATTTAAAAAATATAAATACACTGCCAGAAGAACATTTGAAAATCTATAAGAATATGCACTCGGAGATAGAAGATATTATTTGTGATTATATTGCAGGAACAACAGATAGATATGCAGTAAATCTCTTTAATAATATTTTTATACCAAAACCTTGGCAAAAATATTAAAAAAAAGAAGGATTTTTGATATTTATGTCGAATATATCTTATAGTGAAAAAATATTATAATAAATAAATTTTGGTAGGTGAGATATTCAGGTGATAATATGACGGGTTATATAAATGATGAAACAATTGAAAAGGTACGAGATGCTGCAAATATAGTTGATATTATTTCAGACTATATTCCACTGAAAAAATCAGGTGGAAATTATGTAGGATTATGTCCTTTTCATAATGAGAAGACACCTTCTTTTACAGTTTCAGATACAAAGCAATTTTTTCATTGTTTTGGCTGTGGAGAGGGAGGAGATGCTTTGGCTTTTATAATGAAAAAAGAAAACTTAACGTTCCCTGAAGCAGTTAAGTTTTTAGCTGATAAATTGGGAATTACTGTGGAAGAAGAAACTCCTAGAAATGAAAAGCTATATCAAGACAGAGATAGGGGTTATGATATTAATAGAGAAGCTGCTAGATTTTTTTTCAGCAATTTAACTAAAGAGAAAATTCCGTTATCCTATCTATATCAAAGAAAAATAAACAACAAAGTTATAAAACAATTCGGTTTAGGCTATTCTCTAAATAAATGGAATTCTTTGCATAAGTATCTTCAGGATAAAGGATATAAAAATGAAGAAATAGAGAAACTAGGGCTAATTGGTAAAAAAAACAATAGTGATGAATATTATGATAAGTTTCGAAATAGGATTATGTTTCCTATAATTGACACTAAAGGAAGAGTTATTGGATTTGGTGGAAGAGTTTTAGACAATTCGATGCCAAAATATTTAAACTCTCAGGAAACTTTTATATTCAATAAAGGAAATCATCTCTATGGATTGAACTTGGTCAATAAACTTTCAGATAGAAAGAGGATCATATTAGTAGAAGGATATATGGATGTAATTTCATTGTTTAGTAAGGGGATTAATTACGCAGTAGCAAGCCTTGGAACAGCTTTAACTGAAAGACAAGCAAAGCTGCTAAAAAGGTATGGGGAAAATGTGTATATCTGTTATGATTCAGATCAAGCGGGAATTAATGCTACAAATAAGGCGATTCAAATACTCTTGAAAGAAGGAATCGAACCTAAGGTAGTAACACTAGGGAAATTTAAAGATCCAGATGATTTTTTAAAGGAGAATACTATAGAAAAATTTGAAAATAGATTAAACGAAGCTCTCAACTATATAGATTTTAGAATACATGTTAATAAACAAAAATATAATATTAACGAGGCAGAAGGCAAAATAAAATTTACAATTGAAATAGCCAAAATAATAAAAGAACTAAAGTCTCCAATAGAAAAGGATGTATATATAAACAAAATTGCTGCTGAAATGAATATTTCAAAAGAAGCAATACAGAAAGAAGTATTTGGCAATAATATAAAAGGTGTAGAAAATAAAAATTTTAAAGAGAAGCTTACTATTTCTCCAGTTAGAACAATATTACCATCAGCAAGTCTTATTGCTGAGATTGACTTAATAAAATTAATGATTTTTGATAAAGAGTATTTTGATATACTAATCAGGGAGGTTTCTTTGGATGAATATGAGAATTTAGAATGTAGAGAAATCTTGAAGATAATGATAGAATTATACCAGAAAGCTGAAGATCTGGATGAAGACTTATTATATAAAAGGGTAAAAGAGTTACCAGGTATTGATACTGGATTACTTAGCTTGATCTTCGAAAGACCAATAAACTTTCTGCCTGAGAATATAGATCAGATGATAAAAGATCTAATAACCACATTAAAAATTAACAAACTAGAAACTAAGAGAAATAATATAAAAAAAGAGATTGAAGAATTAGAAAGAAAGAGTGTCAGGAATTCTAACGAGGATGAACGATTTCTTAAGCTGTGTATAGAACTAACTAATTTAAACAAAGAACTAAACCTCATGAGATATGAGGAAGGGAGGTAAACCAGTTGGACGAATTAAATAAAGACAATGAAAAAACAAATATGGCGAGAATAGAAGCAGTTAAGAAATTGATCGCTAAGGGAAAAAAGGAAGGGATATTAACATATAGTGAATTAATAGATAGTTTAGAGGAGATATCTTTAGATGCAGACCAGATAGAAGAGGTTTATCAGAGTTTGGAAAGTATGGGAATTGAAGTAGTAGGAGATAAAGAAGATAGCTTGTTGCTAGAAAAAGATGACATTGATGACGATATGGATGATGATATTGATAAGGAAGATTTAGATGAAGTAGATATAAAAGAAGATTTATCAGTACCAAAAGGCATCAATGTAGATGACCCAGTTAGGATGTATCTGAAGGAAATTGGTAAAATACCTTTATTAACAGGAGATGAAGAGATTGAATTAGCTAAGAGGATGCAAGAAGGTGATGAAGAAGCAAAAAAACAACTTGCAGAGGCTAATCTTAGGCTAGTAGTTAGCATTGCAAAGAGATATGTAGGTAGAGGTATGCTTTTCCTAGATTTGATCCAAGAGGGCAATCTAGGACTTATGAAGGCAGTAGAAAAATTCGATTATAAAAAAGGATTTAAGTTTAGTACCTATGCAACATGGTGGATTCGTCAAGCAATTACAAGAGCTATAGCAGATCAAGCTAGAACTATTAGGATACCTGTTCATATGGTTGAAACAATCAATAAATTAGTTAGAGTACAAAGACAACTAGTGCAAGAACTAGGAAGAGATCCTAGTCCAGAAGAAATAGGTAAAGAAATGGGTATGGAAGTGGAAAAGGTTAGAGAAATAATGAAAATAGCACAGGAACCAGTTTCTTTAGAAACTCCTATTGGTGAAGAAGAAGATAGTCATTTAGGAGACTTCATACCTGATGATGAGGTACTAGCTCCTGCAGAAGCAGCTACATTTACAATGCTTAGGGAACAATTGATTGATGTATTAGATACTTTGACACCTCGGGAGCAAAAAGTATTGAGGCTTAGATTTGGTTTAGATGATGGTAGAGCTAGAACCCTTGAAGAAGTTGGTAAAGAGTTTGAAGTTACAAGAGAAAGAATTAGACAAATAGAAGCTAAGGCTTTAAGAAAGTTGCGTCATCCAAGTAGATCTAAAAAATTGAAGGATTTTCTAGAATAATAAAGATTCGCTTAAGCGAATCTTTAATTATACTTTTTGGAAAGGAAGAAATAAGAGATGAAATTATCAGAAAGATTACTAACCCTAGCAAATCTAGTACCTAAAAATTCCATAGTAGCTGATATAGGCACAGATCATGGATATATACCAGCATATTTAATAGAAAATAAGATATCTAAAAAAGTGATAGGGACAGATATATCTAAGGGTTCATTAGATAAAATAATAGAATATGTAAAGGAATTAGGATTTGAAGATAAAATTGATAGCAGATTAGGAGATGGACTAGAGGTAATTAAACCCTATGAGGTAGATACTGTAATTATTGCAGGAATGGGAGGTTTACTTATTAGGGATATCCTTGAAAAACATAAGGAAATATCAAATTCTATAATTGATTTTATATTGCAGCCTATGGTAGCTGCTAAAGAATTAAGACAATATCTAATAGAAAATAATTTTGAAATTATAAAAGAAGAGTTGGTAAAAGAAGAAAATAAATATTATGAAATAATCCATGCAAAAAAAGGTAAAACATTTATAGAAAAGGAAATCTATTATGAGATTAGTCCAATTTTAATACAAAATAAGCATCCCTTATTAAAAGAATATATAGAAGTTAAGATGATTGCAGCTAAAAAAATTTTAAAGGAAATAGAAGGTATAGATACAGAAAAATCTAAAGAAAGATACCTAATCTTAGAGAAAACTATAAAGGAATATGAGGAGGTTCTAAGGAAGATTGAAGGCTAAAGAAATAATAGAGTTAATGAATGATTGGGCATTGCCGATACTAATAGATCATTGGGATAATACTGGCTTTCAAATAGGCGATGAGAATAAAGAAGTAAATAGAATCTTAGTTGCTTTAGATTTGGACATGGAAGTTTATGAAAAAGCAGTAAAAGAAGACTTCGATATGATAATAACTCATCATCCACTTATATTTAAGCCAATTAGCAGTATAACTACATCGAACTATAAGGGAAAGCTTATACATGATTTAATCAGGAATGAAATAGTAATATATAATGCTCATACAAATCTAGATCAAGCTGAAAATGGAGTTAATGATGAGTTGGCAAAGCTCTTAGAACTCTGCAATCCTACGGCATTAAAGCTGAGCAACCTAGACTTTGAATCATCATATGGATATGGAAAGGTAGGTGATATAAAGGAAATTGAGTTAGTAGATTATATAAAACAGATTAAAGAAAAACTAAACACAGATAGCTTGATAGTATACGGTAATCAAGAAAGAAAGATTAATAGAGTTGCCATTTGTGGGGGTAGTGGATCAGAATTTATCTATGATGCATATAAACAAAAGGCATGTATTTATATAACAGGGGATATAAAATATCACGATGCACAACTAGGTGCTGAACTAGGACTTACTATTATAGATGCAGGGCATTATCATACAGAAAAGGTTATATTGCCTGTTATAAAAGAATATTTAGAGAAAGAAAAAAATTGCAATATTTATGTAGAAATATGGGAAAGGCCAAGTCCATTATATAAAATATATTAACCTTAAGGGAGTGAGAATATGGAACAACTAGATTTATTGAGGAATTTAGAGGAGCACCATAATTCACTTAAAGTATATCAAAAGGAATTATTCAATTTAAAAAATGATTCAATGGTTAACAAAACCGAAGAAAAGATACTAGATACTGAAGAGAAGCTTTCAAGGCTTAAATCCAGCCAAGAAAAGATTAAAGATAGATTAAAACAATCAAATACAAGGTTAAAAGATTATAATTTCAAGATTGAAGAAATAGAAAATAACTTATATAAAGGACAAATAACTGATTTAAAACAGCTTGAATACTTAAATGATGAAAAGGATAAACTAAAGGAGATAATCAGTGATACAGAAACCGAAATAATAGAGTTTATGGATGAAGTAGAAAATATAGATGAAGAACTGTTAGTCATCGAAAGGTTTCTTGAAGATATTAAAAATAAAAATAATGAGTTGAAAAGTAAATATAAAGATTTAGAAGAAGGTCTAAAAGATAAGATTAAGTCGGAAGAAGATGAAATTATAGCATTAGAAAGTAAAATTGACGTAAATCTATTAAACAAATATAATATGATCAGAAAGAATAAAGGAACAGGAATGGCTGAAGTGAAAGATACAATATGTTCTGGTTGTAATATGCTAATCCCTACAGTTTTAATAGATAGATTGAATAACCAAAAGGAACTGATTTATTGTGAATGCTGTGGTAGAATATTATGTAAACCATAGAAAATATATCCTTTGCACATTTTGACGATTTGTGGTATATTATATACGAGTAAGTTGGATGGTCGCGTGTGGTAACACATGAGGAAAGTCCGTGCTCCATAGGGCAGGATGCTGGATAACGTCCAGTGGGGGTGACCCTAAGGATAGTGCAACAGAGATATACCGCCAGAACTCTTTCTCGGCATTTGCTTGGACTGTAGTGAAATAATCCATGGAGATTATCTGGTAAGGGTGGAAAGGCGAGGTAAGAGCTCACCAGCATTTAGGTGACTAAATGGCTCTGTAAACCCCATCTGGAGCAAGACCAAAAAGGAACATAAAAGGTGGTAGCCCGCTGCCGTTCCAATGGTAGGTCGCAGGAACCTATCGGTAACGATAGGTCTTAGATAGATGACCATTTAAACAGAACACGGCTTATATGATTTACTCGTTTTAGTAAATCGGAAACCTAGCATTTTGCTGGGTTTTCGTCATTTTTTGACCAAAAGAAAATTGACTTATAGTCTGGTGTAAAAAACCGTGTTATGAAATTGAGGTACTATATATCCCATCAAGCTTGAAACCTTTGTACTGATTATAACTAAAGACTAATAGAAAAGCAACTGAAAAATAAATGTTATAATAAATAAAAACTCCCTTCATAGGGAGTTTTCTTATTAACCAAATAAACTAGCTACATCATCTAAATCTGTAGGAACAAGATGAGTATAAATATTTAAAGACCTTAAATCCTTATGACCAGTGTATTTTGCTATTTTATCAAGAGGAACATCTTTCTTTACAAGAAAAGTTATGAAACTATGTCTGAATGTATGTCCAGTTATTTTAAAGTCTTTTTTAAGACCTGATTTTTCAACGTACTTATTAATTAAATCATTATAAGCATCTTTCTTTATGTTGAAAACATTAGGGGTGTGTTCTGTCAGTGAAAATTTATAATCAATTAATGCTTGTTCTAAACTTCGAGCTAGGGGAACATTAGACCAGTTCTTAGTTTTTTGATGTTTTATTAATATTTCTTTTTTGCTAAAATTAATATCCTTCCATTCTAAATCTAAAACACTACTTCGTCTGCATCCTGTTGTTCTTAACAGTTCTAGGATTGCCAGATCTCTTAACTTGTTTGCAGTTCTGTCTTTTTTTACAGCATCTATTATCATTTTAAGCTCTTCTTCATCTAAATAATTTGGAATGTTTATTTCTTTTGTTTCTGAATATGTTATATTTCTACACCTTTGAAAGGTGAAGTTCTTTACAAAGTTTTTTTTAATATAATTGTAAAATTCTAAGTAATCAAAAAAGACTTTGATACTATCAAATTTACGATCTACAGTGCTTTTTTTATATTCCCTATTTTCCATTTTTTCAACAAGGAAGTTTCTATATGAAATTATATGAAAATTTCTTATTGTATCTATATAAACGACACTAGGATAATTATCTTTCATAAAATTCTTAAATATTTTCAAATCACCTAAATAGGCTTTTGCACTTGATTTTGTTATTCCTTTTATATTTAAGTATATCGGAAATTCTTCTATTGCTTGTTTTAATGTAATTTTTTTCATTACTATCTTCCTTTCATTGTTTAATAATGAAAAGATAACAATTAATAAAATATACACTTCCATTAAAACGGAATGATAATTATTATATATGTTCATAAATTTAAAAAACTATAAGATTATTATAAAAACTTTATAAAATATCTTATATTTTATAAATATAGGCATATAATCATAATAAAGATAAATAAAAAAGATCGGAAAATAAAAGGAGTAGAGTAACTTTACAGTTCTCTCATTGGAATTCATAATGGAAGGAAGTTTTAAAGATAGGATTTTTAACTGTTATGGATTTTTATGGGTAGGAGCTGAAGGTGAAATACTCCTTTTTTTGTTTGTCTAGAATTATAAAGGGAAAAGAGAAACTAAAAAACAAATACAAGGAGGAGAGTGTTTATGAAAAAAATATTATTTTCAATCTTAATTATTTCTATATTAATGTCTTCTACTGTTAAAATATCAGCTAATTTTATAAATGAGTTTATAGATGACATTAATATTAGTTTAAGGGGAACTGTCAAAATGCAAAAGATAAGTAATGGCAAGGCTTTAGATAGCAATACAAAGGCTTTAAACGACTGTATAAGGGATTTAGGAGATAATATGATGAACAGTATAGATAATGCCATAAACTTTGATTTAGACGTTATACAAGCCTTATTTATTCGAAACTTCAATGTTATAAGTGTCTTATTATTAATATTATTGCTATCATCTTTAATAGTTCTTCCAAAAGCAATAAAAGATTAAATTAAAGAAGAAGCAATCGCTTCTTCTTTAAAACTTAGTCAAACACTTTTAGACTAAAAATATTTGTTTTTTTGTTATAAAATATGTTAAAAGAAAATAAGATACTAAAAACAAATAAAAAATGTTCCAGTCGCTATAGGTTTTACCAGAACCTATAACCGATTGCCTTGTATCAGACCTACAAGAACAACCACTTACTGAAACATCATTATAATATATATTATATATATGTTTTAGTGAATTATTACAAAAAATGTTCTTATTTGATATACAAGTGCTATTGGTTTAACGACTAAATAGCACTTTTTATTTTGCAAAAAACAACTAAAATCCTATATGTATTGAAGATGCACCTAAAAATATTTTAGGTAAAAATATAGGTTTGTAATGTAGGTTAGCCTCTGATGCATTACAAGACAACTTAATATAGAAAATACATTTTTGGGACGAACCACACTAATATATGTGCCATTGAAAATGTATTAAAGAACTAAAATAATAGTTTAAATTTTAAGTAGAGGTAGAGTAGGGCAAAGCCCAATAGACTATTTTATTCAATAGAATAGTTATAAAGTGAGAAAGCCATATCGGATAGGTTTTAGTGGTATGTTTCCTATCTAGGTGAAACTGGTAATTATATCAATAGATATAAGTTGCAGAGTTAAAACTAATTGGTAAGTATCGACCGTTGTATCACTAAGTGTTTATTATGTGAAATTCAATTATTGAGTACCTGATCAAAAGAGGATATGGAGGATCTTCGACCCGTGCAACACTCGTCAGGCAAGTAGCATAATAAATCGGGAGCAGGATAGTAAGATGAAATAGTTCTTATTGTCTGAGTTTCTAGGTGGGGGTGTATAGATTGTGTCTATTTTAAGTTTTCTAATAGTATAATAATTCTTCTAAAAGGCTATTGGATTAACAAAAAATACTTTTTATTTTTTGACTTAAAAATAGGGGTACCTAGCCGTGCTCTACCCAAAAATAGCAATATATTTAATAAAATACTAATTAACTGAACATCAATCAAACATTGATCTTTCAGAAGAAATAAAAACTTCTTTATTATGTAAAGAGAATGTTAATATAATGGTTTGAAAAGATATTTAATCAATAGAATTTGATTAATAGAAACTGTAATTACAGTTTTTATTTTTTGTTTGATAAACATTGAAAAGTTAAAGCAATATTTTCAAGAAGGGGGAAACCCCCTCGTTTTTCTTTAAGTTAAATAAATCTAAATAGAGTATGAAAAACTTCACCCCAATGATATCAAAACACATTTGAAATTGATTTTGTTATGATTTATATTAACTATCTTCCAAATGTCAAAGAGAGTAAATTGAAATATTGATAAAATGCTTCAATTTTTTTTCTTTGATTTTGTAGAGAGAGCAATTTTTCATTTTTCTATAATGCATTGAAGAGAATATACAATTATTCTGTTTTAATGGAAAACGAATTTTTGAAATCTACTAATATGATAAATATCAAAGCATTTAGTTCTTTGAAAATTAAATATTAGGAGGTTTCTTAAATGAAAAAAGAAGCAATTGATATGCACCGAGTGGAAGATATTTCAGCTGAGGAGGGTTTAAAGCTACTTCAGGATGTAGAGAGTTATATAGTAGAGATGGACTTAAAAGTTCAAGGTCACGAGGAAACTTATAAAAAGAAAGGTTTTATATATCCCTATTTATTTGCCTACGATAATTTGCTTTGGGGAAGGTGGGGCTATTGGCACAAGATACTTGCTAAGAAAACTACAAAAGGATCAGGAAGCATTCCTCAAATTGAATTTTCATCAATAGGTGATAAAAGAGTTCAAATTACACTTGATATGCTAAGAAAATGCCTAAAACACCCTGAAGCTAATATCAATAATTTTGCAGATTGGCTTTTATGGGGCTTTGGACAAGGCGATCAACTGGACATCCCTAAAGAATTAAATAAACATTATTATGAAAACTTTGATATATTCTTTTTACAAGATAATCCTTTTGACTATTTTTCAATCATCTTAGAAGAATGCTCTAGTAGAGGATCAAGAAAATCAACTGGGTATTATTCAACACCATTTGACCTTGCCCAGCTAACATATAAGCTTATGAACAACAAGCAAGAAAAAGATAAAACAATATATGATGGATGTGTAGGCTGTGGAGCACTATTATTACCAGCTTCTAATTATCATCTAAAGGCTTATTTTCAAGACATTAGTCTAATAGCTTTAAAATTATGTCTTATACAATTTATTATTTATGCCCCTTGGTTTGCCTTTCATCCAGATGATATTGAATTGATTTAATTTCTCTCTTAGAACATACTTTATGGAATAATTTATGTTTTGCAATCTATTATAAAATATAACGAATAATAAAGGTAAGAAAACAAAAGGCGTAGAGTAGCTTTCGTGATAAGTCATTGAAAAAGCTCTCTTAAAGAAATCAAAAGGTGGGAAATCTAAAAAAATGGTCGGAATTTGCAATAGGCTAGATTTTCTCTGTAAAGAATTCTTTAGGAGAGGACTTATAGAAGGTGAAATACTCCTTTTTTCAGAGCGTTATAGATAAAAATAAAAACTAAACGAAAATAAGGAGGAATGTTTTATGAAAACAATTGACATTAATGTAAAAGAGGTAAGAAAAATATTTAATAACTTCACTTGGGATTATATAGACAGTATAGAGTTTAGATATGTTGATTATTTAATCTTCAATAGTTTTGGAGGAGGAGTTAATTCTGATACTTTTGAATTTGAATTAAAAGAACGTGGTGATTATTATGATGAAATGGGTGAGGATAAGATAAGAGAAGAAGTATTAGAAAACCTTAGAGAACTAAATAATAATTTAATGGATAGTGAAGAATATCAAGAATATCAAGAAAGACTTTTTTATGATGATTTAGCAGAAATATCATTAGAAGTTAATGATAAAGACATAGTAAATAAAACTTTAGAGAAAAATAATGTTAATGAATTAGAATTGATAAAGTGTGAATATCAGATCCAATATCCAAATCAATACCAAAAAGATCTTATATATTGTCATGACTTAGATTTAAGCTTTGAATTAACAAACGAAACCTTTAAAATTTGCTATCATTACATGAGTTTTGGTGATTACGAATTTTCTGATAAATTTGAAATAGAAGATATACTTCAAGAGTTGGATAAAGATGACACTAAAACTATAAATAGCTTTATATTTATAAAGGATAATTATGAAAAATTTAAAACAATATATAAAGAAATTGATGAGGAAATCACATACAAGTTAGGAGAAGAGCTATCTAATCTTAAAAGTGAATATGGTATTTAATAAGAAAGACCTACCCTAGGTCTTTTCTTTTATCTAAAAACAATATTCTGTTTTAATGGAAAGCATATTATTTTCATATGTAATTATGGATATGTAAGATAAAACAAATAGAAAGGACAAGTTATATATGCAAAAATTTAAATTAGGAAGAATTTTAATTACAAGAGGTATTGCTGACATTTTTGGGCAAGATTTTTCTTTAGAATTGTATGAAGTGTTAATTAGACATTCAAGTGGTGATTGGGGTGATGTGCATGAAGAAGATAAAATATCAAATGAAATTGCCCTTAAAAAAGGTTATAGAATAATAAGTTCTTATAAGTTAAGAAAAACTCAAATATGGGTGATAACTGAAGCTGATAGATCTTCCACGCTAATATTGTTGCCAGATGAATATTAAAACAGTAAAAAATAGTCCTGAAAAATGGGCTATTTTTTTGTGGAAATGTTTAGCTAAACCTAATATTTCTTATAAAAACACCATTCCTTCAGTATAGTACAAGAAGATAAAAAAACAAAGGTAAGAGATAAAAAGGTCGGAATTCTTTAAAAGGTTAGAACTTCTTAGGAATAGGAACTAAAGAGGTCAAGATTTCTGATACTTATTATCTTTTTTTGTTTTTTGAAAACGAAAAGGGAGGAATAAGAATGTTAGGTCAATTAAAATTAATCGAGGAAAAAGAAATTAAAAAGGATAGTATTAAAGAGAGGGCTGAGCAATACGGAATAGGTTCCTTATTTGATACGGAAGCCTTATCTTTAATAACAGGCATTAAGGAAGATATTTTAATAAGATTTAATTCTTTAAGAGAGCTAAAGGAAGAATTGCCAGCGTTAAATGTAACAAGACTCCAGAAACTTAAATTAGAAGCATTTTTCAATATGGCAATTAGATTTAGCAAGGAAAATAGACAAATTATTAAAAAGATAACAGCTCCAGAAGAAGTTTCAAATTTGTTGATGGATGAAATGAAGTTTTTACAGAAAGAAGAATTTAGGATTTTGATTTTAGACACTAAAAATCAGATTACCAAGGTAGAAACTATTTCAATTGGGACATTAAATGCCTCAATTGTTCATCCAAGGGACGTTTTTAAAAGTGCTTTGTTAAATAGTGCAAATGCAATAATTTTAACACATAATCATCCAAGTGGAGATCCAACGCCAAGCAATGAGGATATCAATATAACTAATCGTTTAATTGATGCTGGAAATTTAATTGGGATAAAAGTGTTAGATCATATAATAATTGGAGATAACAGATATATTTCTTTTAAAGAAAAAAATCTTATATAATAGGGAGGAAATTAAAATGGAAAAAGAATTAAATAAAGATGAAATAGAATTTTTAGATTTTATATCAAAGGAAAAAGAAGATGAATATTACTATGCAATGGATAGATTGTTTCAAGATTATGACAATAATTTATTCATTCCATAAGAGAGAACTCTTAGCTAATAACAGCTAGGAGTTTTTTTATAAGACTTAGTAAAGCCAAACTTTTTGAATATTTTAACCTTAAATCTATATTATACATTATAAAGTTATGATATTAACATTTTAAAAAACAAAAAAATGAGGAGGATGATTTTTTATGAACAAAAGAGGATTTACATTAGTTGAATTAATTGTAGTAATTGCAGTAATAGGTATTTTAGTATTAATAGCAACACCAAAATTGATAGGTTATACTCAGGAAGCAAAAAAAACTAATATTTTAAATGACATAAGAGTTTTAGAAAACAAGATTGAGGAGTACTTAATAAAGAATGATGATAGACTCCCTAATGAGTTCCTTGATACTGAACTTATTATACTTGAAACAGCACAAACAGAAGGAAAATTATATAGTGTTAAGGGGTCAGTATCTGTTGATAATGTTCTCTCAGGAACATTTAAGGAAATACATAATAATTTTATCAAATCAAAATTAAAAGGTAAATTTTATGTAAATAACAAAGCTGAAGTATATTATTTAGATAATATAGCAAGTGCTGAGGTAGTAGAAAATGATCCATCTGATTTTGCTTATATGGTAGTTGGTAATGAAATCGAAATAACCAATTATCATGGAAGTAAAAAAGATGTAGTTATTCCAGCGAAAATAGAAGACAAGCCTGTTATTAAAATTGGAGATTTTTCTTTTAGGAGAAAAGAGCTAACATCTATCAAACTTCCAAGTACTGTTATAGATATAGGTATTTATGCTTTTGAAGGAAATAAACTGACAACACTTAATATTTCAGAGAATGTCATAAGCATAAGAGAAAGCTCTTTTAGAGATAATTTGTTAGAAACAGTAAGAATAGGAAACAAGGTTACAAATATAGGAGATTTTGCTTTTGATAGTAATAACTTAGAACTATTAACACTTGGGAATAATATTACAAACATAGGAGTTCAAGCTTTTTATAATAATAAATTGACAAATGTAATATTACCAAATAGTTTGAAAAGTATAGGACAATCTGCTTTTAGACAAAATCAAATAACATCTATTACAATAGGTAGTAATGTTGAACTATTCGAATATACTTTCGGAGAAAACTTTTACAATATATATAATAATGAAGCTAAGACATCAGCAACTTATATAACAACAGGAGAACAAGAAGCAGGAACCTGGATAAAACAATAAAGAGCCATACGGCTCTTTTTTTATGATTAATAATTCCGTTCTAATGGAAGATGAAATAAATAAATCTACTAATATATATTTAAAGTTATGGTTGAACTTTAAAAATTAAATATTAGGAGGTTTTTAATTATGAAAAAAACAGTAAAGGATTTAATAGGTAAAGGTTTTAAGATTATTCCAATTGTTTATTCAGAGGAGGTAAGTAAAAAGAATATCAATAAGGCTCAAATGATAAAAAAGCTTAAAAAACTTGGAAATGGTGATTATGGACATGCTACAGAGAAGATGATAGAAGCAAACGAATACTATTTAGAAAATCAAAAAGGATCTGTTACAGGGATATATAAAATAGGCAAGATAAAAACTGTAATAACCGCTTCAATTGTAAATAAAAGGATTAATTGTTACCATATATATACGATTAGTGAATGCCTAAAACAACTTCAAGAAGGAATTAAGCAAGAAACAAATGAAGAGTTAATTAAAATTTTGAAATCAGAGTGTATCAAACTCTCTAGGTAAATAAGGAGGCAATATATAGCCTCCCAGACTGTAGACAAATTAATTTTTAATTTTGGATTATGTAAAAATAGAATATTTATACAGATTAAAGGCACGGGGATCCCCGTGCCTTTAGTAAATCTATGATATTAAATTGGAAGTTGTGCTCATCTCAACAAATTGGGCTCTCTTGAGTTTAATATTATGCTCACTCTGTTTACTTCATCATATAGCCAATCAATTCATTTACATTATAAAATAAATATTAATTGAAAGCTAATCCAAGCTAAATAATTCATAGACATTTTTTATATCCAACTTTTTTATATAAGGCAGGTGTGATTGAATCAAATCATAATTCTTACCCGAACTCATTATAATTCCTTTTTCAATATTCGATAAAATCAACTCACAATTAGTTTGATATTCAACTGGATCAAATAACAATTTATTAACTGGACTTGGCATAATATATTGAAAATCATTAAATGACAGTGCTAAATCATTAAACACCAAATTCATTTCTAATTCCAAGATTTTACAATTATTTTTTATAAAGGTATCCCATAAATAGGTAATTTTATCTTTATTCATATTTATGAAATACCTAAAGCCTTCTATATTCGCTATTGGATAAATCACATCTTTGTTACTTATACAAAATGAAAAGATTAGTCCCTCACAATTAAGGTTATTAATATTGTTAAATGACTTCAACATGAAATTGTATAACTCATAATATTGTTTGGAATATTGACTCATAGTAAACTTAGGATGATATACATCTTCTTTTTCTATTATTTCTAATACTTCTTGGGACTGAATTGTCCAAAATTTCATTATTACCCCTCCATATTTAATATATCTACAGCAATATATTGGTAGACATAGTTTCGGTTATATAAATAATTTTGTTCTACAACTTCAAATTTATTAAAGAATACCATAAGTAAGGATAAAAATATAGTATTGATTATTTTAATAATTGGCTTTGTCTACAGTCTGGGAGGCTATATATAGCCTCTTTTATTTTGGTAAATAATCTTTATTGTATAAAGATTTAAGTTCATCTAATAGATTTTTTACTTCATCCAAAGTGAAATTATTATACTTCTCAATATGTGTATTAAAAATATCAATTGATTTATATTTTTCACTAGAAAGTTTATCTAACTTACTTTTAGTATTATTAATACTTTTTTCAGTTCTTTCAAGTTTTCGTAATTGTTCATTTCTGAACTTTTTAAGTTCCAAGAATTCAGCTTTTATATTATTAGCCATTTTTGTAAGTTCTTTATTTTCATTAATTAAAGCTTTAATATCATTTTTGTTTTTTTCTTTTTCTGCCACGCTTGTAGTAAGCTCATTTTTTAGCTTATAGATACTTTTATTATTTTCACTTATTTTAATTCTGTAACTATCTTCATCTTTATAGTTTTTATATTCATAAAGCTCTAATTTATCACCAACAATAGAAAATTGATCTTTTTCTTTTTTACATTTATTTTTTAATTTTTCATATTTATAGTTAGCTTTTTTCCAAGACTCTTCTTTTTTATCAACAAAGGATCTTAACTTAGTTATAGCATATTGAAGAGTGAATTTAAATTCTTTAATTTCATCAATTGTATAAGATGATTTTTTTAGGAATTCATCAATATAACTTATATTTCTTTTCTGATAACCTGCTAGTCGGGCTGTTAGAGGTCTAAGATTGTTAGCCTCTATACTAATATCTATATATTCCTTATCAAGTCCTAGATATACAAATTCACTTAATAACCGATCTTCTTCAACCTTGCTTTTTTCTATCGTATAGCCAAATAGATTTAACAACTTTTCAAACATTTTAAGATTCAAAGAAAGATAAAGTCCTACATTAATAAAAAATTTTTTCTGAAAATGCTTATTAGAAAGACCTTCAGTATAAGCATATTTTTCAAAGTCATAAAATACTTGCTTTGTTATATCAAATTCATAAATACTATTTAAAAAGGGTTCTTCTTTTTCAAGGATTTCAAAAGTAGCAGGTTCTTCAACAAGTTCTGATGAGATAATTGCTTCTATTAGTTCATCAACATTATCAATTTTGAAAATTTCCTCATTATCTATAACTGTTGTATAGGTAAGTATATTATATTTAGTCTTGCTTCTAATAAGTTCAATTATCTTTATTTTGTAATCATCTACTTTTGATAAGTCATCTATCATTTCAAAATAATCATCAATTTTATTTAATCTTTTTTCTTTAAAATCATCCATTATATTTTTAAATATACTAATATCTTGATCTTCTAAATAAGAATTATAAAGGCTTTCAGTTATATCAACTTTGTTTGATTGTTCGCCATTTTTCATTATTAAAACTATTCTATCTAAGTTTATTCCATTCGCTAAAATTGCCTTTTGAAAATCATCCTTTTCATAAATATCTTCATTATCTTCATAGTGCTTTTTCCATTCTTCTACAAAATCTAAAACGGCTTCTTTATAATCTTCATCAGGACTATTACTATTTAAATAATTTTCCTTTTTAATTTCATTTCTACATCTTCTAATCCAATTTTCTAATTGTAGTAAATCATAATTTTTTATTTCTTCCTTAAAGAGTTTGTCCATAAAATCCCCTCCATTTCTATTATAACGGAAGAGCAAAAAAAGGACACTATTAAAAAATAGCATCCTTTTTTATTTATAACATCGAAAGGAGGATAAAATGCAAAACAAAGTTTTAAAGTTGTATTAACAACATTACACATACTTACAATAAGAATATAACTCCCAAGTGGTCGAACCAACTTTTTTCACTTACCAGTTATAACTGGGTTGGATAAGTCTAAAATATATAAAATACAAAAACTAAGGAGGAGATAACGTATGATTGAAAATCTAAAAGAACGATACAATAACAATAGAAAATTTCAAAAAAATATTTGGAATCTAAAAATATTTGAAGAGCTTACAGAGAAACAAGAAATAGTTCTAAAGATAATATATTTCTTAGAAAACATTTTTAAAGAAGATTTAAGAAATATATGTTTCTATCTTTTATCAGACGATTCATTTGATACTACATTAAGAAAATTAAGAGATGAAGGATATATATTTTATGAAAGAAAAAAGTTAGGAACAATATATGCCCTTACAAATAAATCAATACAAAAGTTTGAACCTTTTAATCAAAACTATACAAATGTCAAAATCGGAGATAAGGAAATTTATTCTAATAAAATTAAAGGGTCAATCATCGCTAAACAGATAAACAGCTATATTTTATATGACTTAAAGGTAGAGTTTTTAAATCAAGGTCAAAATAAGATTGAAATATATATCCTAAATCAATTTATTAAGAATTTTAGGTTTAAGGATTTCATTCAAAAAACAGAAGAAGAAAGAATTAATGAGTTAAAGCAATTAAAATCTCTAAAAGAAGATACGAATCTTTTATTAAAAATGAAGACTTATAATGAAAAAGCTTATAAGATTTATTATAAATTTTGGATACAAGAATATAAAATAGTTCAGCAGGATAAAAGATACCTTCCCTTTAGAATAAGATTCCTTCAGTCATTAGAAAATATGGATTATGAGTTAAGATATTATTTGAAAGATTTTTCAAAAGAAGTTTTCGATACCACTTGGAAGAATGTACTCAAATCGTTTCTAGAGGAAAATGATAATTTTAAAGAAGAATATATCACAAAACAATTCATCAAGAATAAAGAATATAAAAAGTTCCTTAACAATCAAGAGGGGGATCAAATTATATTCTTAAATAGTCTAGGCTTTAAAAAAGAAGAAATAAAAGAATTCTTCAATTTATCATCAAATGACATAAATAGAATAGAAATGCTTTATGTAAAAATGAAGGATAACCTCAGAGAGAGCAGTTTTAAGCTATTTAAAGACCATTTCTATAATGTCCTTAAGAAAGAGAAAACAAGATATCATTCAGAATATCTATCTGACTATAAAAAATCTAAATTCACCAATATAGAAAACATAGTAGTAAATTATTTTAAAGAAATGAATAATAACTACTTAAAAGATAGCAATAGTAAAATATTATCATCTTTAAATAGGATTATGAAAGAGCTACAAATCAGCAACGAAAATATTACAAAGGTCAATGATTTAGAGAAATATCAGATTTCATATGAACTTTTTTCTTACTATGAGAGAAGTATAAAAAAATTAAGAAATGATTTATTAAAAAAAGAAGACAATGAGCTTGTAGATAAAAAAAACAAAGAACTAGAAGAAATACAGAAAAACCTACAAGCACTTAAAAGGAAAATAGAAGCATTAGAAAACGAGTTGTCTTTCAGGTTATTAGACAAGGTAGATGGAGAAGAAATAGAAAGAGCTTTCACCTTTAGAATACTACAAAAAAATTCAATTTTTATTGATAACATGGAAATAGGAAAAGAATTAGTGTATGGAAAAAATCTAAATAATATAAAAGTAAATGTAAGCTTCTTAGATAATACAGAGAATGGATTACAGCCATTTTTAATATTTAGAAAGATATTTATAATTCATACCTTCCTTAATCAATTAATTAACAGGGAAGGGGTACTGGATTTACACATTAATATCTATACATTTAATCAAAATAGAAAAGAACTATTATACAATAGATTAATTTTGGTAAAAAACAAAATGGAAGGACATAGACAGGCATTTGGAATGTTAAAAGAACAAATAACAACAATGGACACAACTATCGGAAATTTTAAATTATGGGAATTCTACAATACAGTAAAAACACAAATAGAGGAAGGAGGACAAAAAAATGATAACTAATTTAGATCATAAATCTACAGATTTCAGTAATTCAATGATAATTGAAGGATTTAAAAAAGACAAGTGGTTTTACTTTGATGATATCTTAGTTGAAGAAGATAATTTAACTTTAATGCCTGAAATTGACGAATGGGAATACATATCTAATAAAGAAAAATTAATTAAAGAGTTGAATAATAGAGATGATTTATTATAATTCTATAAAGTTAATATATGAACAATTAAGATAATTAAATATAAAATTTCGGGGATTTTTACAATAAATAAAAACAAGGAGGTGAAGAGTTTTCTTTAATAAAAGAGAACTAACTAAATGACAAAGTATGAAATTATAAACATTATATTAATTATTATTTTAATATTCACATCAATGAATCTTTTGGTATATGCAAGCCCTGATGATATTAAAGAAGAGAATAAAGAAATACCGGTTGAAGTTATAAAAGCCGTTCCAATAAAAAAAGCAAAACTTCAAAAATATCATGACAAGATAGGGAAAGGAGTTAAAGTTTTAAGTAATAGTAAGTTAGAAAAGTACAAGGAAAAAGGATTAATTACACAAGAAGATTATGACAAAATAAATTTAACTAGGTACAAAAATGAAGAAGATTTTAAAAAAGCTATTAAAAAATTTATGGATGATTGGCGAGAAATACTAGTTTATGCTACAGCCTTTGGAACTTTATCTGCTTTTTTGATTTTTATAATAATCTTTTTAAGATTATCATTCTTACCTTCTCACCCTATTGAAAGACGAAAAGCTATGACAGATATGATTACTAGTGGAATAGCAACTGCATTATTAGGTGGAATAACACTATTATTAAGTATATTTTATGATACATTTAGTGGAATAATTGAAAATGGAATAATGCTTACAAACGATTGGAAAGTATCTTTTAATATATTGCTATACGAATATAGAGGATTTATAGTTGGTTTCTTGGGATTAGCAACTTTAACATTAGTATTGATGTTTATAAAGAACTTTATGAACCTAGCTGTAAGTGCAGGAAATCCAACGAAAAGATCACAAGCACTTACTGGAGTTCTTTTAACTGGAGTTGCTAGTATGGGAATCGGTGGTTTAACCTTCTGGGTATATTTCTTCCAAAACATACTGAAATAATATTTCAAAAAGCCCTGTAGGGCTTTTGATACCTAAAAAACAAAGAGTAAAGATTGAAAACATATCCATCAAAACTCAATCATTCTTCTTTGACAAATGAAGATATATTCTAATAAAAATTCTTCTAAAGCAATTTCATTTGTTTCTGTTATCAGGCCTTTTCCCCTTAAAGGGAAAAGAAAGGATACTGCTTAGGACACTATAAGACCAACTATTTACTAATATAAATTATCATTTTGCTGAAAAAACTTATAATTATAAAAAGTTAATATAATAACATTATAGAAAGGAGTGATATTTTTGCACCCTGTTATCTTATCTACGGATAAGAAATTAAACAGGGAGGAATTAGAAAGGTATAAGAAAAGAAGTAATTATGTTCAAAGTGACTTCCATACATTTTGTAAAGAAGTTCTGAACAGAAGAGAATATGAAATTTTAACAAGTAAGGAAATTAATATAGATAATGAAGAAAGTGAATTAACTTTAGATAATGAATTCTTTAATACAGAGTGGGCTCTTGATAGACGAGATAAAAGAACCTCCTTTGAGTTTTCTAGAAATCTAATTATAAATCGTGTATTCGAGGAATTTAATAGAAGATATTTTAATGAAATTTATAATTCAGGACTTGAATTTGTAGGCACAGAAAAAAAGGATATTTTAGAAACCACTAATATCATATCCAATCATCCTGACTTCAAAAGTAAAAAAGGTTATTTAATAGAGTTTGTCAAAGAAGAAGTAGGTTATTGGGTTAAAAAAGATAAAGTCTTATATTTTAGACATAACAAAATTAAACATCTAAAAGAATTATCTAAAATACATAAAGTCTTTTTAATAATATCCTTAGTAGAAGATATTGAATATCAGATTTTAGAGATTACACCAGACACACCTATTTTTTATGAGAAGAATATTAAAAAATTTAATGGCAAATGGGGTTATAAAATCTATTTTGAACCTGATTTTAGACCTTATTACGATATTGAAACATACAAAGAACAACAAATTAAAGTACCAATAAAAAAATAAGTTAAAAGGAGGAGAAGAACAATGGAAAAAGTGTTACTTGGAATTGGAATGGAAGATGCAGAAGAATTATTAAAAGATGCAATAAAAAGAAATAATCCTAATCATATTGTTTGTGATGATGTAATTATTCACAAAGGAAGAGAACATATTTTAGATAAGATAAAAAATAATAATCCAACAGTTGTTATACTTAGAGAGTCACTAAAAGGTAACGATGATATTCTTCAAACTATCTATTTAATAAAAAAACATTTTGATACAAGAATAATTTTTATAGCTAAAAATAGAAAGCCAGGGGACAAACTATTGGCGACGCTAGTAGGATATTCTGTTTTTGATATACTGATGGGAACAAATATATTAATAGAAGAAATCGCTAAATTAGTTGATAAACAAAGTACCATTAAAGATGTAATTCATTTATTACCTAGACTAAAAGATGACAATTACGATGAATTATTATTTGAAAGTGAAGAAGATAAAGAAAAAGAAAATCAAGAAGAATTTGAGCAACAAGAAAATAATAAAATACGAAACCCTTTTGGAATTATAAAGAGGGACAAGTCTAAAGATGTTGAAGAAAAGGTCATAGATGTAGAAATTGAAGATGATAATCTTGACATAGAAGACATATTTAAAAACGCTAAACCGACTAAACCCAAAAAAATATTTGGAAAAGATATAGAAGAGTATAAAGATAGTTTATTAAATGAGGACAATGAAGAGATCAAAGATTATGACAATGTAGAAAAAACATCTAAAACTAAAAAGATAATATTTAAAAAGAAATATGATAAAGAGAAAGAAGAACTGAAAAATATTATTGATGAGGGTAATGAAAATCTTGATGAACAGCTAAAACAACTTGAAGAAGAGTTAAATATAAGGAAAGATAAATTAGACAAAGAGATGGATTTAGAAGATAAGAGTAAGCAAGAGGAGCTTAAAAGACTACAGGAAGAGTTTGCTAAAGTAGAGAATCTTAACAAAGAGCGAGATAGACAGAGAAAAGAAGATTTGAAAATTATCAAAAAACAAGAAAAAGTCAGGAAAAGAATTCAGCTTCAGGAAGAAAAAAAGAAAAGAAAAGAAGAAAAATATGAATTAAAAATGAAAGAAAGAGAAGAAAGATTAAAAAAAGAAGAAGAATTAAAAGAAGAAAGAGAAAAAAAAGAAAAAGAAGATTATGAAAGAAAAATAAAAGAAAGAGAGCTAGATATTAAAGAGGAATACGTTAAACGCTCTGGGGTAGTAATAAATGGATCAAATCTATCAACGTTTTGGAATATAAGTAAAAGATTACTTATTGCTATCTCTGTTTCATTGGTGGTAAGCTTAACACTTAATTTAATAATGGCTTACATAAATGGAAGAAATCCTTATACTGCATTCCTAAAATATAGTAATTTTGTAATAAATCTTTTAAAAATAGTAGTTACATTTTTAAAGAAGTTATTTGTAGTAATAGGAGATTTAGCAAAAGAAATTTATATAAAAATTAAAAATTCATAAAAGGAGGATATAAAAAAATGGATAATAATAAAAAATTATTTATATTATCAATAATTTGTGTATTTATTATAAATGGTTGCCTTACTGTATTTGCAACTGATAAAGAAAAAATAAAGATGGAAACAGAAGTAAGTACAGTTTTTCTTGCAACAGTACATAACTTAAAAACACATAAACGAGAAATGTTTCCAGATGGTAAAGTAATAAATCCTAAAGAAATAACTTCTGATAAATTTGATGTACATCTTTCAGATATTGTTAGTGTAGATGTCGTATCTCCAGAAGACTTATATAAAGGACAAGCTGTGTTTATTAGTATTCAACAAAGTATTTTAAATTTGGATATTGATAAACCATTTGTAACAACAATTAATTTTTCTGAAGAAGTTGAAATAGAAGAATTAGGTTATATAAGAGATAAGAGCTTAGGTCATCAAAATGAGCAAATAGGAGAATTGGGAGTAGCAAGTGATACACATGAATATAATTTTAGTTTATTTAATATTAGTAAATATAAGAATGGTAATTCAATTGTATTTAAGGATGAAGTAGGCTCATCTCATTCACATTATTTCATTGTATATCCTAAAGGAGATAAATTGACAATAGATATTGAAGTAAATGGACAAGGAGAAACAAGAAAATTAAGTAAAATATTTAATGTTAGAAATGAAGAAGCTGATTTTACTTATAAGGTAATAAAGGGAAGTTTAAATAATCATGTCCGTATTTATGGTAAAAATTTTTATGAGGTGATGGATAGAACGGAAAAAGATAGAATTATAAACTTAGCAAGAAGTTATGGATATAATGATTCCTTAAATCCTACTATAACATTTGAATCAAATTTAAATCTAGAAAAGTTAGGAACTTATACACTAGATTTGTTTGGTGAAAGTATAGATAACCAAGTGATTGATGATAATTTTTATGGTGAAGATAAATTTCAAGGTGGAACTGTTAGAATGAATTTAAAAAATTCACATATTACTTTTTATGATTTAAAGAGTGGCAATTCACCAAGTATGTATCAAATTTCAGTAGGTAGAGGTGGGGGCTTACTTCACGGATTTGATTTTACATACTATTATCCAGAAGAACCAGATATACCAGAAGATTCAATAAATCCTAATAATCCAAATGATTCTAAAATACCAGATAAATCTGATGATAAATCAACTTTACCAAAAGACCTAGACCCAGACCCAGACCCAGACCCAGACCCAGACCCAGACCCAGACCCAGACCCAGATCCAGATCGAGATCCAGATCCAGATTTAGACCCAATACCTAAAATTATTGTAACGATATTAATTATAGTTTTAATCACAATAGTTGTACCCAAATTACCATTAGTCCCTTTTATTCCTCTATTTTACTATACAAGGAAAGTTTCGATTTACAGTAACTTAAAACAAGAAGATGGAACTATTATAAGAAAGAAAGTATTTTCAGAGGGGTATGAGGTAAATGGAACACAGTTAATTATAGACATAACGGATACAATGAGTATGTATAAAGAATATAATTACTTAGAACTAGAGATTCCAAAAGACATAGCTTATTCTACAATAACTAAAGTTGTAGAAAATAAAAAGGTAAAGGAAGTTATACCTAGAGTTTTAGTAGTTACACATAAAAATCATGTTCAACCAATACAAGTAACTGTCATATCTAAAGACCTTTACAATGAAGAGAAAAATATATTTATTATAAGATTAAATGTTTAAGATAAGGAGCCTGAAAAGGCTCTTTTGTTGATTATTATGAATAATTTATTTTTAAGCCATTATAATGTTAAGAATGGAACATTATTAAAAGACAATAGGAAGGTGATAAAAATGTTTAAAGAACTAACAAAGTGTGAAGAAGAAATTTTTAATAAACTAGAATTTAATAGCATAAGAAAGGATAGTTTTTATAAGGTAGGAGATTTTTTAATAAATCAAGGTAGAATATATGTCATATTAGAAGTATTTGAAAACTTTATTTGTGTTTCAAATATTTTTACGGAAAGAGTGTATTTATATATGAACGATAAAGTCAAGGAATTTGAAACAATTAGTTTTATTTCTATATCAGATAAGAAAAAATATTTAAATAGGATTAATTATAATAATAAAGAGCTTTATCAAAAAATACTTACTTTATAAGACAAGTACTTGTTAT
This sequence comes from uncultured Tissierella sp., assembly GCF_902479755.1. NCBI lineage: Bacteria > Bacillati > Bacillota > Tissierellia > Tissierellales > Tissierellaceae > Tissierella > uncultured Tissierella sp. The sequence continues at coordinate 79,297 of NZ_CABSQO010000020.1, forward strand.
AATTTTAAAATTATACATTATAATATATAGAGTTAAAAAAATAAGCAGTTTAGGAATTCAAAAGGTCGAACACATTAAAAGCTGTAAAAGAACTCAACAAGTAAAAGTTTCGCCCTTTGATTGAAAGGGCTAGAGTTTGTTAGGTCTGACGAAAACCTAACCCAAAAAATCATTCTAAAAAGAAGAGATGAATCGTGTGTGCTAGGAAGTAGATGTGAAAGTAGCTTCATACCTTTCTAGATACGATAATCCAAAAAAGTATTTTAGAAATGAATGGTTTTTTAACCTCCGATATGTCGGAGGTATTTTTTTAAATAAAATTAGATTAAATTGATTTGAGAAGTTAGAAAAATAACATTATAAAAAATAAGACCAGCTATTAAATGTCAAGAAAAAATTTAATTTATTTTGCCTTGGAAATT
>NZ_CABSQO010000021.1:0-78817 GCF_902479755.1 uncultured Tissierella sp.
ATTTTATACTTTTATATAAAATATTTTATTTAATACTTTAATTTATTGTAGTTTCATTTATAATAGATACTATACGATTTATTTTGAGTGTCGAAATGCTTGATAAATATTAACAAAAGGAGAATTGAGACCATATGAAAGCCTTTCTTTCTTTAAAAAACTTTTTTTCAAAGCATAAGTGGAATTATCTAATTGGAATCATTTGGCTTATAATTATAGATTCTGTTCAGCTAATAGTTCCACAAATATTCAGGAATTTAACAAATGATTTTGAAAATAACTTGTTAAATTCTAAGGGAATTACAAAGTATGTATGTTTAATTATACTGACTGGAACAGTCATAGCAGCTGGAAGATTTTTTTGGAGAATATATATTTTGGGCACTTCTCGTGAACTTGAATATTATTTAAGAAAAAAAATCTTTAATCACTTATTAACACTTTCACCTAACTATTTCAATACTCACAAAACTGGAGATTTAATGGCTCATGTAACAAATGATGTTAATGCAGTGCGAATGGCTATTGGACAAGGAACAATAATGATTGTTGATTCTGGTTTTATGATAATTCTATCTCTTATTATGATGATAAAAACTACAAATCTTAGACTAACTTCCATAGCTCTATTTACCTTACCGTTTATCATTATTGTAGTTAGCAAATTTGGTAAAATTATTCATAAGCGTTTCAAAATAGTTCAAGAGGCCTTTTCTGACCTTACAGACACTACCCAAGAAAGTTTTTCTGGTATCCGGGTCGTTAAATCTTTTGTACAAGAAGAGCTTGAATTAGAAAAGTTTTCTAGGGTAAATAAGGACAATTTGAATAAAAATATAGATTTAGTTAAAATATCTGGAACATTCCACCCATTTATCCAGTTTATATCTTCAATTAGCTTTCTTTTAGTAATATTTTATGGAGGCAAAGAAGTAATACTAAATAGAATTTCTTTGGGAGACTTTATTGCCTTTAACTCATATTTGGGCTTGTTAGTATGGCCAATGATGGCTTTAGGTTGGGTTATAAATGTTTTACAAAGAGGAGCTGCTTCTATGGATAGGATCAATTCTATTCTAGATGAGAAACCAGATATTTCTGATGTTGAAGATGCTATTAAATTAAATAAATCAAAAGGAAAAGTTGAATTCCAAGAGGTTAGCTTTAAATATCCTGGAGCTAATAGTTATGCTCTTAGGAATATAAATTTTACTGTAGAACAAGGAAAATCACTAGCAATAATCGGTAGAACTGGTAGCGGTAAATCAACAATTGTAAGTTTGCTGCTAAGGCTTTACGACATTCATAAAGGTAAGATTTTATTTGATGACATAGATATTAAGAATCTATCCTTAAAATCCCTTAGAGAAAATATAGGATATGTTCCGCAAGATAACTTTTTATTTTCTACTACTATAGAAGAAAATATTGGGTTTTCATTTGAAAATTCAATTTCACATGATAGGGTTATTCATGCAGCTATATTAGCTGAAGTATATGATAATATTCTAGAATTTCCAAATGATTTTCAAACAATTTTAGGAGAAAGAGGTGTCACCCTATCTGGAGGCCAAAAACAAAGAACTTCTATTGCACGGGCTATAATTAAAGAACCTTCTGTACTTATTTTAGATGATAGTTTATCTAGTGTAGATACTCAAACAGAAGAGAAAATATTAAAAAATTTGAAAAATTTTATGAATACAAGAACTACTATTATTATAAGCCATAGAATATCTACAGTGAAAAATTGTGATGAAATTATCTTCTTAGCTGATGGTGAAATTGCTGAAAGAGGAACACATGATTTTCTTATATCTCTTAATGGGTTATATTCAGATTTATATGAAAAACAATTATTAGAGGAAAAAATAGTTAATGATTAGGAGGGAAAAAATTGAGTAATGAATATAAAGATGATGAAATAATGGGAAAGGCCTATGACTCAAGGTTAATGAAACGACTTTTACAATATGCAAAACCTTATTTTCTATACCTTCTCTTAGCTATTATTATGATGATTGGAATTACAGCTTTAGAGCTTTTAAGACCTTATCTCCTCAAAATTACTATTGATGATTATATTACAGGATATAAAAAACCTATGTATGAAATGGAAATAAATGATCCCCATAAAGGTATAATTTTCAATAATAAAAAATATGTTAGACTTGATTCCATAGATATAGAAGAAAGAGTTAATTTTAATTCTTATCCTGTTGTTAATATAATACAAGAGAATGGAGAGTATTACCTTGGAGATTATAATAGTGAAATAATAGAAGATAGAATGCATTTAGATAATGAATCATATACAGACTTTAGAGAAATAGATATTAAAGGCATAAATAAAATATCAGCCATATTTATAATATCCATAATATTAGCTTTTGCTTTAAATTATTTTCAAGTGCTTATACTTAATTATACTTCACAAAAGATAGTGTTTAATATAAGACAAGAAATATTTTCACATATTCAAAGTCTTTCCATTTCTTATTTTGATAAAAATCCAATCGGAAGACTTGTTACTAGAGTAACAAATGATACAGAAACCTTAAACGAAATGTATACTTCAGTTTTAGTAAATCTCTTTAAAGATATATTTATCCTCATAGGTATTGTTTTTGTTATGATAAAAATGGATTTGACCTTAGCGTTGCTTTCCCTTACTCTGCTGCCTTTGATTTTAATAGCCTCAATAATATTTAGGAAAAAGATTAGAGTAATTTACAGATTAGGTCGAGCACAGCTAGCTAAAATCAATTCTACTTTGAATGAAAATATAACTGGAATGAGAATTATACAAATATTTAAAAGAGAGGATAAAATCTCTACTCAATTTGATGAGATTAATACTGATTATCTGAAAACAGCAAAGAAAGAAATCACTTTGTTTGCTATTTTTAGACCGTCTATTGAAGTAATCCGTTCATTAGGTATAGCTACTATTATATATTATGGAGGGGGACAAGTTGTTTCAAACGCTTTAGAGTTTGGAGTATTATATGCTTTTATAGATTATCTACAAAGATTTTTTGAGCCAATACTTGATTTAACCGAAAAATATAATATACTTCAGTCTGCTATGGCCTCAAGTGAAAGGATTTTCACTATACTTGACGATAATACTATAATTGAAAATCCCATTAATCCATTTATCCCTAATAATATTAAAGGTAAAATTGAATTTAAAAATGTGTGGTTTGCATATGAAGGTGAAAATTGGGTTTTGAAGGATGTTAGCTTTATAATAAATCCTGGAGATACTGTGGCTTTTGTAGGAGCAACTGGAGCAGGAAAATCATCTATTATCAACCTTATAACTAGATTCTATGATATACAAAGAGGTGAGATATTAATAGATGATATTAATATTAAAGAATATGATAAATTTCAGCTTCGCAAAAATATAGGTGTAGTATTACAAGATGTATTTCTTTTCACTGGAACAATAGAAGATAATATTAGACTAAATAACTTTGAAATCCCTGATGATAGGATAATAGAAGTATCAAAATATGTAAATGCAGACTATTTTATAAATAAATTGCCACTTAAATATAAAGAACCTGTGATGGAGAGAGGTTCAACATTATCTTCTGGTGAAAGACAGCTTCTTGCTTTTGCAAGAACTTTAGCTTATAATCCTAGTATATTGATATTAGATGAAGCAACTTCTAGTATAGATACAGAAACAGAACTATTAATTCAAGATGCCTTAGAAAAATTAATCAAAGGTAGAACTAGCATTGCCGTTGCTCATAGGTTATCAACTATACAACATGCAGATAAGATCATAGTTCTTAGCAAAGGTGTTATTAAAGAAGTTGGGACGCATCAGGAGCTATTATCTAAGGAAGGAATGTATTATGATTTATATAAACTTCAGTATAAAGAGGACTTCAGCCAATGACTCTTTACTACTTAGTAGTTTTTTAGTAGAATATTTTAGACAATAAATGTTTAGGAGTGTTAAACAAATGTATGATTTTCATCTTCATAGTGAATATTCCATTGATTCAAAAACATCCATGGAAGATATGGTAGTAACAGCAATTGATAAAAATATGAAAAGTATTTGTTTTACCGATCATGTTGATTTTGATTCTACTGCACAAAGAATTGATTTTGTTTTTAGAACTTCTGATTATTTTAAAAACATTAGACAAGTAAAATATAAGTATATGAAGGATATTGAAATACTTGCAGGAGTAGAAATTGGAATTCAACCTCACTTACTTGAAAGATACAATAGGTTTATTGAATCTAATGATTTTGATTTCGTGTTAATGTCAATTCATTCAGTAAATAAATTAGATATTTATTCTGATAATTTTACTAAAGGTGTTAAACCTATAACCGCTTTGGAAGAATACTATAAGGATATGTATTATTGCATAAAAAACTTTAACAATTTTGATGTCTTGGGACATCTAGATTATATAGACAGATATTTTGAAGATTATTCTTCTATCCCAAAATATGACGATTATTACTATCCTATAGAATGTATCTTGAAACTTCTAATAGAAAATGGTAAAGGTATTGAAATAAATACTGCAGGAATGAGATATGGATTAGGTTATTTCCATCCTAAGATTCAGATATTGAAATTATACAAAGAATTAGGTGGTGAAATAATAACCATAGGATCAGATTCTCATACCCCTGAAAATATAGGATATGAATATAGAACTGTAGAAAAAATGCTTAAAGAAATAGGTTTTAAATATATTCATATATTTAAAGAGAGAAAAAAATACCCTATAAATATTATCTAAAAATCCTCTTAAAGCTAGCTTTAAGAGGATTTTCGCCCACAATGCCGTCAACTCAGCTAATTCACACCCGCCTTAATAAAGGGGGGTTTCCTGTTAATATCTTCTAACGTCCTCTCTTAGAAGGCTTGTTATCCAATATTAAACGCAGACTCCCGTGTCTGTTATGTCGGTTGAATTATCAGAGATAACGCACACCGCAGAAAATTCTTATAATATTATTATACATCTTTTATTATGTTTTTTCAAGCAAACTAAAGATTTTATTCTTTTCTATGCTCTAATTAGTATTTTGTTAATTTCATCTTCAGATAATACTTCTTTTTCTATAAGATTCTCTGCTAAGGATTGTAAGCTATTCATATTACTATTTAATATATTAATAGTATCTAAATAAAGCTTCTCTAGTATCTCCTTAGCCCTATTTAATAACCTTCCATCATCCAAATTTCTACTGGATAAAACGTTATAGTTTAATAATCCAACTATTTCATCCATTCCGAATACTCCAATCATGGATAAAGTCATATTAGTAGCTTTCTCCAAATCTGAAGACGCCCCAGTTGTTATTTCTTCTTTTCCAAATATTATTTCTTCCGCCGCCCTTCCTCCAAGAGCAATCATAATATTGGATAATATATCTTTCTTTGTTTGATACATCTTATCTGGAGGAATATTTAAGCTAAATCCTCCCATACCCTTTGTACTAGGTATTATACTCACTTTAGTAACCCTATTATCTTTAGCTATTAATTTCGCCACTAGAGCATGTCCTGCCTCATGGTAAGCTGTGATTTCCTTATCCTTAATATCTATAGAGGATCTATCTTTTTTCTCTTCCCCAACTAACACTGAATAATATGCTTTATTTATATGATCCATAGTAATTTCTTTTGATTTTTCTTTTACGGCAATAATAGCAGATTCATTCATTAAATTTTCAAGTTTGGCACCACTAAAATAGATAGTTTCTAATGCAACTTTTTTTAAATCTACTTTTTTAGAGACAGGTTTGTTTTTACTGTGTAGCTTAAGTATTTCATATCTTCCATTTACATCAGGGAGAGAAACCTCTACTTGTCTATCAAATCTTCCAGGTCTAAGTAATGCTTCATCTAGTATATCTATTCTATTGGTAGCTGCCACTACAATAATTCCCTCATTTTCCTTGAAACCTGACATCTCCGTCAAGAGTGCATTTAATGTTCTATCCCCTTCTTCACTACCAGAAGGATGGTCTCCAGACTTTCTCTTTTTTCCAAGAGAATCTATTTCATCAATAAATATAACAGATTTTCCTGCTTCTTTAGCCTTTTTAAATAACTCTCTTATACGGCTAGCCCCAAGTCCTGCATATACTTGTACAAAGTCTGAACCTGATACAGCATAAAATGGAACTCCCGCTTCACCAGCCATAGCTTTTGCTAAAAGTGTCTTTCCTGTACCAGGAGCCCCATATAAAAGAACACCTCTAGGTAATCTTGCACCAAACTTATTATATATCTCTGGATTTTTGATAAAATCAACCATATCCATTAAAGATTCTTTAGCTTCTTCGTTGCCTGCTACATCATCAAATGTAATTCTCCTAGATGAATAATCTGTAGTTACCTTCGACATATTAGACATTTCTTTTTCCGCTTGCTTAGACATATTTCTATTTAAGTAGAATATCGTAAAGCCCATTACTGAAACTAACAAAAGCATAGGTATAGCTTGATTCAAATTCCCATCCTTTTCTACTACCTTAACATCATATAGTAATAATTCTTCTTTAAATTTTTCAGTTCTTGGATTATCAGTAATTGCAACTTTTCCATTTTTAAGTTTTATCTCAATCTTCCCATTATTCGATAATTTAACTTCCTCTACTAGACCTTTTTGTACATGAGTTAAAAATAAAGTATAAGGCATTTCCTCCACTTTATTTTTATTTTTTATATATAATAATCCAGTAGATAATATAACAATAGAAATAGCTATAGATATGATGATTTTCATTTTTTTATTTATCTCCATAACACCACTCCTTCGGTTTACATAATATCTATTAAATTATAACACCATCTTAGCCATATGTCTATTTCCTTGATTTGTTAATTTTGATACGAGGGATTAAAGTAGAATTTTCCTATTCGTTATAAAATAAGGGACCTTTCCATATATGGAGGCCCCTTATTTCTCTTACTTATTTTTATCTAACATTTCTAATATTTTATCCAATTTGGTATTTTGTTCCTCGCTCAACATAGGTCTGATGCTTTCCAACTTTTCCAATATTGTAGCAAATTGTTCTTCACTCATTTGATCTTCCATCTCAGATTTTACTCTAATAATCTCTACAAATATATCCTCATCTGATTTATCCATATACTTATCTGCAAGATTTCCAATCATTGAAAGTTCTGCATCACTAGGATTATACTCCCCAATATTGTCAATCATCTTCTTGATTTTCTTATCTTTCATTTTTATACCTCCCTTTCTTATATCATAATTTATGAAAGATAAAATAAATATATTACTAAATCATAGTGCAACTATTAATTTGCTTTTGCATATAATGAATATTATACCTAGAGTCAGGGGGGCTAATTTTGGATAATAAGTTATTAATATTTATATTTCTTTTAATAATTGGAAAGAATCAAGGCAATGAATTCGCTAGTCTGCAAACCTTAGGAAATTTTATAAACAACATTGAAATTGACCCTAAGTATACATTAGAAAAGATTAAGATAGTAAAAAAGGTCGGAGCATACTTTCCTGAGCATTACATACCTTTGATAAATAAATCAATACTATTTACCGAACGCCTTATAAAGATAAATGAATTAGTTGATTTTATGCAAAATGATGAGTATCAGTATATTAAAGAACCAATATCTGTAGATAACACTAAAGATAGATTAAATAAAATTATGCATACTATACAGAAAGAAGTTCCAAGACCAGAAGTGAATAACCTTGGAACTATGATGGATTTAATACTAAACATGGATAAGTATAAAAAAATGTTTTCAATGTTATCATCTCTTATGGGTAATCAAGATAATTCAAAAGATCCTACTCAGTTAATGAGTATGCTTGCACCTATGCTGGGTAACGATAGTCAAAAAAATAATGATAAACTTAAAGAAATGGGTAAAATGATGGAAATAATGAAAGTCTTAAACTCACCAAAGCAAGAAAATAGCAAAGAAGATAAGAAAATAGAAATAGTAGAAAAGCCACCTAAAGAATAAGTGTTACTTATTCTTTAGGTGGTTAATTAGTCTTTTCATATCCTCAGGTAGAGAGGCGATAAATTCTATATCTTTTTTTGTTCTAGGATGTTTTATTTTTAAATAATATGAATGCAAAGCTTGCCTATCTATATAAGGGCTTTCTTCATTATATAGAACATCTCCTATTATTGGATGGCCGATATGATTTAAATGAACTCTAATCTGATGAGATCTCCCTGTAAATATCTGTACATCAAGTAAGGATGCCTCTTTATATTTTTCAATTACAGTATATTTAGTTAAAGCCTTTTGCCCATTTTCTGTCACTACTTTTTTAACACTTTTGTCTTCCTCTCTTCCGATAGGTAAATCTATATAATCTTCATTTTTTTCTACAATACCAGATACTATTGCCTGATACTTTTTTTCCACTTCATTTGATTCAAACTGCAAAGCCATTTGCTGATGTGCAAAAGGATTCTTTGCTACAATTAAAATTCCAGTAGTATTCATATCTAGTCTATTTACAAATCTTATCTTCTTCTTTATACCTTTTTCTTTAAAATAATATGATATTCCATTGGATAAAGTATTTTCTTGATGAGACTTTGTTGGATGTACCACTATATTTGGTTGTTTATTTAAAATCAGAAGATCAAAATCCTCATAAATAATATCTATCTCCATTTTTTCTGGTGTTGTATTCTCATCTTCGTTTTCCATATATATAGATACTAAATCACCTTTTTCAAGAATTAATCCTTTTCTTTTAAATTTACCATTTACATATATTTGCTTTCCTTTGTATAACTTTCTAAATAATCGTCCTGAAATATCATTACTAGAGAGGAATTCCTCTAAATCTAGTCCATCTTTATCAGCTTTAAAAACAACAATATTTTCATTTTCTTTAAATAAATTCATAATTTCCTCCAAATTTTCTTATCTTTATTATATAATATTGGTAAACTAATTATATCAAATTTTATTTAATTTTAAAGATAAAAACCGTTTAGGGGGTCAATTTGTGAATACCATAGATAATAGAATAATTAATATTATTTCAAATTATAATTTTGAATCAAAGAAAACATCCCAGCTTTTATCAGAAAAGCTTAAATATAAAGGTTTCCATATACCAGAGAATTATAGCGACAATGCGGAGCTTAATATATGCGTTGGTGGTGATGGTGCATTTCTAAGAGCAGTACATCGCAATAAATTCCCTAGTATTCCTTTTGTAGGAATAAATACTGGTCATTTAGGTTTTTTTCAAGAAATATTACCTGGAAATATTGATGAATTTATTGATAAATATATAAATAAGGATTATGTTGTCGAAGAGATTTCGTTAGTAAATGCAAAAATATGTACTAAAAACAAATGCTTTTTTCTCACTGGTGTAAATGAAATAGTTATTAAAGGAATTAAATCCAAGGTAGTTCATCTAGAAATATTTATAGATGGTAATCATTTAGAGAAATTTAGTGGCGATGGGGTTATTATATCAACACCCGTAGGTAGTACTGCCTACAATTTTTCCAGTGGTGGAAGTATAATATATCCATCACTAAAAACACTACAACTTACTCCTCTATCACCTATTAGTTCTAAGGCTTATAGATCTCTGCCAAATAGTGCAGTGGTGCCGGGAGATATAATTATATCTATTAAACCAGAACTTAGATATGAAAATTCAATTTTAGTCATCAATGATGGAGTTGAATTCAAATACAATAACATCACTAGTATCGATTTGAAGATTTCTGATAAAACTATTAAAAAATTGAACTTCGATAAGAATATGTACTGGGATAATTTAAAGAGCAAGTTTCTATAGAAAACTCCCCCATTATAGTATAATGGGGGAACTTTGTTTAATCTTTATTCTCTAAACTCTCAATTATTCTATCCATGCCTTCCCTTATTTCTCTAATATCCCTTATAGCAGAAAGAACTTTAACGAAGATATATACACCTAAAGCCATAATAGCTATTAATGATAATAGACTAATATAGCTCATCAGTAATGAACTAAGATTGGGTAAAGCCCTTACCTCTACCATTATATTCCCCCCGTGAAAAACTTAAATTATATCAACTTATCCATCTCATCAACTAATTTACTAAATAACTTCATTGCATTATTTACTGGTTCTTCTGTAGTCATATCTACTCCTGCTGCTTTTAGTACATTTAATGGATAATCTGAGCTTCCACTCTTTAAGAAGTTTATATATCTATCTACTGCTGGTTTTCCTTCTTCTAATATCTTTTCAGATAATGCAACTGCTGCTGAATAACCTGTTGCATATTGGAATACATAGTAGTTATAGTAAAAATGAGGTATTCTTGCCCATTCCATTGCAATTTCGTCATCTACCACTACATCTGGTCCGTAATATAATTCATTTATTTTCTTATAGGCCTCACATAGATAATCAGCAGTCAATGCTCCGCCATCTTCAAGATATTCATTTATTGTTTTCTCAAATTCTGCAAACATAGTTTGTCTAAATACTGTAGTTCTAAAGCTTTCCAAATAATGATTTAATAAATATAATTTTTCATTTTTATCTTTAACATTTTTTAACATGTAATCCATAAGTAAAGCTTCATTTGCAGTGGACGCAACTTCAGCTACAAATATGGAGTAATCTCCATAAATATAAGGTTGTGTCTTTCTTGTGAAATAGCTATGAATGGAATGTCCTAATTCATGAGCCACTGTAAATACATTGTCCAATGTATCATGGTAATTTAATAAGATAAATGGTTTAGAATCATAGGAACCACCTGAATATGCACCAGATCTTTTCCCTCTATTTTCATATACATCTATCCACCTTGAACTGAATCCTTCTTCTACCGCTTCCATATATTCTCCGCCTAGAGGAACTAAGGCTTTTTTTACTAATTCTACGCCTTCCTCATATGGTATTTTTAAATCTACATCCTTTACTATTGGAGTATATAAGTCATACATATGAAGTTCTTCCACTCCTAAAGCTCTTTTTCTAATTGTCATATACTTATACATACTATCTAAATTATTATGAATGGACTTAATTAAATTATCATAAACCGATAAAGATACATTGTTTTGATCTAAGGATGCTTCCCTACTTGATTTATAATTTCTTACAGTAGCATTAAATATATTCTTTTTTAAATCTCCATTTAGCGAAGCAGCAAAGGTATTCTTAAATCCTTTATAAGTAGTATACAGAGCTTCAAATGCTCTCTTCCTCACATCCCTATCTTTTGATTCCATAAGTGGAATAAAATTACCATGAGTTACCTCTACATCTTTACCCTCTTCATCTTTTATTGTAGGAAATTTAATGTCTGCATTATTTAACATGGAGAATATTTTCTGTGGTGAATTAGCCACCTCTCCCATTTGAGCTAATATAGATTCTTCTCTAGCAGAAAGCACATGTTCTTTTTGCCTCATAATATCGTCAATATGCTTTTTATATAACTTTAATTCAGGTTTTTCTTCATAATATTTTTCTAATGTAGCTAAATCTAATGTTAATATTTCTGGTACTACATAGGAAGTCTTTTCTCCCACTTCTACGTATAACCCCAATCCTTTATCAGATAAGGCCTGAGAGTTTCCTTCTCTAGTATCTTCATCTAATTTCATATGCGCATAGGAATATAGATGTTCTGTTATTCTATATAAATCCCCCATATCATTTAACACATTATAAAGATTTTCACTACTTGAAACTACTTTTTCCTTATAGGATTCAAAGTTTTTAGCCATTTCTTTGGCATTATTATATGATTTTTCCCATTCGCTAAAATCAGCAAACATGGACTCTATATCCCACTTTTTTTCCTTTGGAATATCTTTTCTCTCAAGTATTTCATTTTTACTTGTCATCTTATTACCTCCCCTTATTCATTGATATTATTTATTACATGTAACATAATATCCCTCGCTATAGGTGCTGCAGATTTACCTCCAGTTGATCCTTCTTCTTCCAATATCACCGCAACTGCAACCTTTGGATCATCTGCTGGTGCAAAGCCAACAAACCATGCATGAGATTTACCTGAAGAATTTTCAGCTGTTCCTGTCTTCCCTGCCACCTTTACATTTTTTATTCTTGCATTTGTTCCTGTTCCAGATTTTATTACCTCTACCATCATATCCTTAACTTCATTGGCTATAATAGAATCTGTTCCTTGAGATAAAATTTCAGTTGTATTTTTTCTTAATATCTTATCATTTTTAGATATAATCTCTTTAACAAGAATAGGTTTAACTACCTGACCTCCATTTGCTATACCAGAAGCTATTAACGCCATATTCAGTGGTGTAACTAATAATTTGCCTTGACCTATAGCTGCGGCCGCAATATCTGTTTTACCTAAATTTTCTTTGAAAGGGAATTGAGAGTTTTTGATAGGTAAATCAAATGGAATGTCATTATTTATCATAAATTTCTCTGCCACATTTCCTATTTTATCTTTCCCTATTTCGATTGCCTTTTCAGTAAAATATGTGTTACACGATTTAACTAAAGCCTGTTTTAAATCAATATTGCCATGCGCCTTTCCTTGATAGTCTTTAAATACATATCCATTAATATTAGTACTACCTGTACACTCATAAGATTTATCTAGATTCACCGTATTTAAGGCAGCAATAGTAGTTATAATCTTAAATGTAGATCCAGGGGCATATAATCCTTGAGTAGCTCTATTTATAAGTGGGCTGTCTGGATTTTCTGTTATTTCCTTCCAGTCCTCTTTTAAATTTGATACATCAAAATCTGGGAGACTAACCATTGCATATACTTCTCCTGTAGTGGGGTTCATAGCGACAATTGACCCCTTCTTTCCCTTTAACAATGATCTAGCCTTAGTCTGTAGATCATGATCTATAGTTAATTTAATTGAATTTCCTTCAGTTGTTGGTGCAACAATATTTTTTATTTCATTTATAGCAGCATTTTCATTTATATTTAATAAGGTGTTATTATATTGAAGCTCTAAACCTGCTTTTCCATATTCTCTATAACTATAACCTATTATATGGCTATATAATCTCTCATATAAATAGTATCTATTATATACATCACCTTTTTTTTCACTATATGCTAATGTTCTTCCATTTCGATCTAGTATTGAGCCTCTTAATATTGATTCTTCGTTAATCCATAGTCTTTTGTTATAGCTATTATTCTTTATTGCTTCTGCTCTAAAGACTTGAAAATAACTAATATATACTATTAAAGATATAAACATTAAGCAGAATCCTACTAAGACAAAAATTACTCTTTTATTCTCCTTGTTCATCCTTGTCCTCCTTAATTTCTATTTCCTCAGAACATATTTGAAGTATTCCTAAAGCAATAAAACTTGATAATATAGAACTACCTCCATAGCTAACAAATGGTAAAGTTAATCCTGTTAAAGGTATCATCTTAAGTACGCCGCCTAAGATAATAAATGACTGAATTCCAAATAAAATACTGATGCCTAAAGCCAAGATTTTATAAAATGGATTCTCTTGAGATATTCCAATCTTAAACCCTCTGTATACTAAAATCATAAATAGCATTATTATACCTATGCCAGTAAAAATTCCCATTTCCTCACAAATAGCTGAAAAAATAAAATCTGTGTATACTACTGGAATAAACTCTGGATGACCTAGACCTAATCCCCTACCAAAGAAGCCACCTTCAGCAATAGCAAATAAGGACTGTGTTATCTGATAACCTTGCCTCTCTATATATTTCCAAGGATTCAACCAGGCTTGAAATCTAATTTTAACATGGTCAAATAATGTATATCCCAATATACCTCCTATAGTAAAAAGACCAATATTATAAAAGATTAGCTTTCTGTCCTCCTCATAGATAAATTGTATTGCAATAAATATTGCATAAAAAACTAGAGCTGTGCCTAAATCTCTTTGCAAAAATAATAATATAATAAATGAATATACAACTCCCATTAAATAATAAGACGAGTATTTCTTTTCTTTCCATTTTGAAATATTAGAGTAATAAGCTGCTAATATAAAAATAAGCAAGAGTTTTGTAATTTCGGCTGGTTGAAAAGCAACTTTTCCTAAGTTGACCCAGTTTATAGCACCTTTTTTTCTACTTCCAAATATAAATGTTATCAAAAAAAGAACATAGGATCCTGCTGTATAAAGATATATCCAATTTTTCCATCCTCTAATATACTTCAATATAAAATAGGTTATAAAAAACACAAATATACCAGTTGATAACCATATTAATTGTTTAATACCTAACCCTTCATCAATCCTATATATCATTATAATTCCTATGGATATTAGCATAGTAACAATTAAGAATATATAGTTGTCACCAGTAGAAACCTTAGCTAATATATAATTTGATAAATATATTATTAATATCAATCCTATACCTGTCCCTAATGTTAATCTATCAATTTTTTCTCCTTGATAGACTAATAATAAAGATAAAGCTAAAATTTCAAAAATAAATAATAAATTTCTTGGGGATTTCCCCCTAATTACTTTTTTAAACATAATATTCTCCTATCATCTATTCACAAATAGAAATTCTATCTGTCCAATTCTAATAATATCTCCGTCATTTAGTCTTGCTACATCAAAAATCTTATCCCCATTTAAATAAGTGCCATTAGCACTATTTAAATCTTCTAGATAATAATCTCCTTCATCTTCTATTATCTGAAAATGTCTCTTTGAAACAAAGGGATCCTTTACTACAATATTATTATCCCCGTGTCTACCTAAAGAAATAGAATCATCAATAGAGTAATATTCTTTTATCTTAAATGGTAAAGAATCTTTTCTATTAATTAGTTTCAGATATACTTTTTCATCAGAAGATATTCCTTCCATGCCTCTTATATCTAAATAAATAAGTCTAATAATACTAAAGATGAATAAATATATAATTACAATAAATATATATTTAAATAATATGGCTAATATATTGTACATAAACTATTCCTCCAAAATTCTCTCTATTTAACTATGTTATCACAAACTTTGTCCATTGTGAATTATTTTAAACCTATACATTCTAAATATATTGCTAATATTATTAATAATTTTAGCAACTACTATTTAAACAATAGTGAAAATCTGATAAGATATTATAAAAGCAAAAATGGGGGTGTTAATTTGAACAAATTAAAACGTTCTAAAAGTAACAGGGTTTTTTCTGGTGTTTGTGGTGGTTTAGGAGAATATTTTAATATTGATCCTACTATAGTACGTGTTGTCTGGGTATTACTTGGATTACCATCTTTTGGCACTACATTTGTAGTTTATCTAATATGTAGCTTTGTTATACCTGAAGATGATGGAATTATTCATAGTGATGATTATAATGAAAAACTTCGCAATAATACTCCTCTTTTAATAGGCGGTGGATTAATAATATGGGGTAGTTTCTTGTTAGCTAAGATACTATTTCCTTGGTTTACCATAAGGCTCGCAAGTTTATGGAGGTTTTGGCCAGTTCTATTAATATTATTGGGCATATATATCTTGATTAATCAAAGAGATAAATAAAAAAGGCTTATATCCAAAATGAATAAATTAAGTAAGCCTGTTTTGAAACCTGTAGAAAAGTTAAAATTTGAAAAGGATTTGTAGAAACTTTCCTATGGGTCATAAAAAGTCTTGGTATACCAAGACTTTTTACTAATACTTATATTTATGGCATATAATGTGAGAATATTATTATTTTAGCAAAAGGAGTTATTATGAAAATTACTAGTATTGAACCACAAAGAAATAAAAATAGAGTTAATATTTACGTAGATGATGTTTTCTCCATAGGAATAGCAGAAGAATTAAGATTCAAACATAAATTAGAAGTCGGCATGGAAGTAGATGATGATTTTATTAAAGACGTTCTTCAATCTGAAGAACAAAATAAAGTTTTAAATTATGCACTCAATTTACTGTCATATAGACAACGATCAGAAAAAGAAATGTATAATGCCCTTAAGCGTAAAAATTTTGAGGATTCTTATATCAAAAATGCAATGAATTATTGTAGAGAAAATCGTTATTTAGATGATAAAACCTTCACCGAATCATTCATTAGAGATAAAATAAATTTAAGTAAATTTGGCCCTGAAAGAATAAGGTATGAACTAATCTTGAAAGGAATACCAAAAAATATCATTGATGATCTTCTTATTCTTGACTATGATGAACAATATGAATCAGCAATGAATTTAGCATTGAAAAAACTATCCTCTTATAAAAAAGAGGATCGTAATAGCATCTATAGAAAACTCAGTGGTTTCCTACAGAGAAAAGGGTATTCCTATGATATTATATCTAAAGTTATGAAAGAAATCCTGAAGGATTAGGTGATTTAATTTGTGCTACGTGTATATCTTACGATGTAAGGACAATACTCTTTATACAGGCTGGACTGTAGATTTAAATAAAAGAATATATATGCATAATTTAGGTAAAGCTTCCAAGTACACTAGGGCAAGATTGCCAGTTGAACTAGTATATTTCGAAAAATTTGATAATAAAATAGAAGCACAAAGAAGAGAATATGCTATCAAGCAGCTTTCAAGGTCCCAAAAATTAAAGCTTATTAGCGATTATAATTAATTATATAGTTGAATCACAAGATTTTAGAGGTGATATAATGATTCATTTTTTTGATAGAGTATCAAAGAATCCTATAATTGCAGCAGTACAAAATTTAGATAAATTAGATGATGCCTTAGATTCTCCCTGTGAAATAATATTTCTTCTATCAGGAAATATATTTAACTTGAAAGAAATATCTTATAGAATAAGTTCAAAAAATAAGGGTTTATATATACATATAGACTCTATAGATGGTTTTTCCAAAGATACTTGGGGTTTGGAATATATAATTAAAAATATATCTCCTGACGGAATAATAACAGAAAAGAACAATTTAGTGAAATTAAGTAAGGATATGGGGGTATTCACTATACAAAGATTATTTATACCTAACTCATGTTCTCTAGAAAATTCCATATCCTCCATAAAAAAAACACGACCAAATGCTATTGAAATACTTCCTGGAATAATGCCAAAAATAATAAAAAAGGTTATTAAAGAAACAAAAATATCCGTAATCGCCAGTGGTTTAATTACGGATAAATATGATTTAGATTCTAGTCTAGATGCTGGAGCTATAGCTGTATCTGCATCTTGTAAAGATGTTTGGTATATATAAATTTATTCTCTGCCCTTTTTAAATATCCCAATAATAAGCCCTGTGGATAATCCAATAAATCCAGCAATCATTGTAGTTACAACGACCAATAATCTATTAACATCCCCCAATGTTGAAGAATCTACACCTACATAAAATAGATTATATATTCCTATTAAAATCAGGATGAATCCTGGAATATATTTTATAGCCCTATTTTTTTTAGAAATAAGATAGGTTATAAAAGTAATAACTATTGCTCCTAATGCAAACACTCCTAATATTTTTGCGAATTCTAAGTGAACGATTAATTCTTTCATGATTCATCCCCCATCTCTATATTAGTATTCTACCGCCTCAGCTTCATTCTTTAAAAATTCCTCTTCCCATAGCATAGTATATCTACCTGTAGCCCATTCTGCCATTACAATGGTTTCTGAGTTATCTATTTTAATCCTTCCTAATTCCTTTTGAGATATTTCATGATTATTAATTGAATATATTAATAAATTATTTCTTGTTACAATAATAATTATATCTTCATTGGGTGAGGTATAAGCATCTATAGCTTCAGGCACTTTAGATTTTATAACATTCCATGGTATGGCCAACTCATCATAATTTACTAATTCCTTAGGAGGAATTGTCTTTATATTATAATCCTTATAAAATTCTTCACCTTCACTCTGATAATTTATTCGGCCCTTCATAATCCAATATCCATTTCTTCTCGCTAATCCAAAACTCTCTTCATTTAAAAGTATATTAGAATTAGTTTTAACTATACTTTGAGCACCTTCTTTAAAAACCCTTAGCCCTTCCTCACCAATTATATCTGAAACTTTAATTCCTTTTTCATCGTTTAAATAATCAATTGGGTAAACCTGTAAAGTTCTTTTGTCATTTGATAAATCAATTAATTCTGTAGAAATATAATCATTACCAATATATAAAATATTTTTAAGTATAGATGGATATAACCCTTTTGCCTTAGGATTTAAGGAAGCTGTTATAAGAAGTGAAGCCGAATCATCAAGAAATCCCTCTTTAAATTTTCCTTTTTGCGTTGCTCTAATCTTATCATTTACAGAATTATCTATATCCTCTCTTTTCACCTCTACAAACCAAAAACCTTTTTTTCTAGGCACTAATAAATTATTCATTTCATATGCAGAAGCTATATTACGATTGTTGGTTCTGATCCAAATGGTCTTATATTTCCATCCATCAGTTTGATTCACTTCATCATAGGAATAAGACTTTATCCCTAGAAGAATTCCAGAACGTAATATATCTACTTCTTCCGCATTGGAAATTCTCATAATACTTTTCTCAATATTTATATATCTATCAATTTCTTCTTTACTTATTTGATCAACACTTTTCTTTAAAAAGTAAAATCTATCTTCAACGAAGGTAATCATTTCATTATCACTATATCTAATAAACTCATAATATTGATTATTACCTAATATAGTTATTATCTCAGCTTCCTCTTCAGAGAGATTTAATTCTTCAGGAGACACTTTATATTTATACAATAAGTAATCGGCAAGTTTCACATTCTTTAGTTTATAGGTAGGCTCTTCTACATAATCTTCACCTATTACTGTAGCAGATTTATGAAACAAAGCCTCCTTATTAATTAAAGACTCTGAATCTCCTATGCTTCCTTTTTTATAAGGACTATCGATAGCTTTCTCTATAATCCATTTACCCTGTATAGGAGGCAGATTATTTTCTGGAGCCTTTATTCTATCCTTAGTCTCAAATTTATTAATACTACAGGAAGTCGAAAAAATGAATAATATTATAATAGATATAATTAAATATACTTTTCTCATTAGCTGACCTCCCTCAATGGCAATCTTACTATTACTCTAGTTCCTTCGTTTATATTAGATAATATTTCCATGGTGCCATTATGAAGCTTAACAATTTCATCACAAATAGATAATCCGATGCCACTATGAGATTTACTGTTTTTCCCTTTGTAAAACTTTTCCTTCACCTTTGGCAAATCTTCTTCAGATATACCAACTCCATTATCTTTTACTTCTAATACTAAAATATCATTTTCTTTATATGCATTTAAAATAACTTTTCCATCTTCAGATGTAAATTTAAAAGCATTATCTAATAGATTGATGAGTACCTGCTTTATTCTATTTTCATCTCCAAGCATATATCCAAGACTTTGATCTATATTTATAATAAATTCAATCCTATTATTTACTGCTCTAGGTGTTAGTTGTTTTCCTATCATTTCAATTGTATCTTTTATCTGAAATTCATCATTTTCCAGCTTTATCCTTCCAGAAACAAATCTAGAAAAATCTAAAAGTTCTTCTACCATAATACTTAGTCTATCACTTTCTTTTTCAATGATTTCAAGTCCATCTAACATAATTTCATTTCCACCAAAATCTTCACATTTTAATGTAGCTGCCCACCCCTTTATAGATGTAAGTGGAGTACGAAGTTCATGTGATACCGAAGATATAAAATCATTCTTAATCTGTTCTTTCTTAACCAATTCCTCTGCCATATAGTTTAGCGTATCTGATAGTCTACCAATTTCATCTTCTAGTTCAATATCACTTCTCACTTTTAATTGTCCATCAGCCATTTTTTCTGCAACTCTCGTTACCTCCTGAAGTGGCCGTATTATAGAATTAGCAAGAAAAACACTTACCATACCAGAAATAAAAACGACTATAACACCCATACCTAACAACAAAAAAGAAATAAATCTTATTACTCCATTAGTTTCCTTAAGAGAAGTAATAAATCTGATAATTCCTATGACTCTATCTTGATCTTTTATTGCTGCTGAAACAGACATTACTGGACTATTATAATAGTTTACATTTCCTATCCAAACTCCTTTTTCTCCATTTATTGCCTTTTTTATATCTGGATATAAGTTTGAATTATCATTTGTAACCCCTAAAGAATCCATTATGAGTTTTCCATCAGAGTTAAGTATCTGAACCTGTGCTGTTGTATGCTGCCAGAATACATCTATGTCGTCTATGACTATATCTTCTAATCTATCTAAAGAAAAATATCTTAAATAATAGTCTATAGAAAATTCTATCTGATTGCTAAGTATATCCTCAATATTTTTATAATAATAGTCTTTCATACCATTTATTAATACAACCTCTAAAATAACCACGGTTATAATAATAATCAGCATAAAACTTTTAACTAATCTAGTCTTTATACTTTTTCTCATTAATCATTCCTCTAATCTTAACCTAATGTTAATTTGACAAAATTCTAACTTTTAACCTTCCATCTATATCCTATTCCCCAAACAGTTTCAATAAAATTGGGATTACTAGAATCATCTTCTATCTTAGATCTAAGTCTCCTAATATTTACGTCTACAATTTTAGAATCACCTACAAAATCATAACCCCATACTAAGTTTAGTATTTCATCTCTTTTGAAAGCCTTTCCAGAATTTTCTACAAAAAGTTTGGCTATAGCATATTCAGTAGGAGTAAGCTCTATCTCACAATTTTCTTTATAAAACTTACGGGAGTAGGTATCTATTTTAAAAGGTTCAGAAACCAATATAGTGTCTTCATTTATATTTTCTGACGACTCTATTCTTCTCGTTAAAGATTTTACTCTTAAGATTAACTCTGTAGGATTAAAAGGCTTGGTCATATAATCATCAGTCCCATACTCCAACCCCATAATCTTATCTACATCTTGAGATTTAGCAGTTAACATTATTATACCTAAGTTTGGCAACTCTTCTCGTAGAACTTTACATACCTCAAAACCATCAATTCCTGGTAACATAAGATCTAAAATAACTATATCCACCTTTTCATTTCTTGCAATTTCTATTCCTTCTTCTCCACTTCCTGCTTCCAGCACCTTGAAACCATTCCTTTCAAGGTTTATTCTTACAAACTTCCTTATAGATGATTCATCTTCTACTACAAGAATTGATTTACTCATTAAAAATCACATCCTTAATTTTAATCTTGATCCAGTACTCTAAATTCATATCCTTCTTCTATAAGATAATCAATTATTTCAGGTAAAGCCTCAACGGTTGTTTTTTTGGAATCAGAATCATGCATTAATATAATGATTTCTTTTTTTCCCTTTGCTGTAGCCTTCAATCTATCTATTAATTTATTTTTTGGTAAATCTATTCCTTCTGCATCGCCATTTAATGCATTCCAATTATAATTTTTATATCCTTTATCCGTAGCTGCTTTTAAAAATTTTTGTTTATGTTTTTCAAAGGACCCTCCTGGCAATCTTAGTAATTTCGTTTCAAAGTCCTCTCCCAAAACTTCTTTCAATACTTTATCTGTAGAATTAATCTCACCTAAGAAGTTATCAATATTTTTATATATATAACTATATTTATGACTATAAGAATGATGTCCAATAGAATGACCTTCTTCGTAAACCCTCTTTAGGACATCTTGATTCATATTAGCCATTTTTCCTAAAATAAAAAATGTAGCTTTGATATCATAATCAGCCAATATATCTAAAATTGCAGGTGTAATTTGCTTTGATGGTCCATCATCAAAAGTTAAATAAGCAATTTTCCCCTTTTTTACTTCTTCATTTACTATTTTTTGTTCCTCCGCTTTAGTTTTTTCTTCTTTAATTCTCTTTTCTTCTGCAATTCTTTTCTCTTCTGCTATTCTCTTTTCTTCTGCAATTCTTTCTGCCTCTGCTCTCAATCTTTCTTCCTCAATTTGTCTAATTTCCCCATCCAAAACTATGCTAACGGGATTGTTTGAGCCCATTATATTTAAAGTGTCTGCTACACTAACAGCTGCAACTGCATTAGTTGAATTGCAAAAAATCTTTACTGATATACTGCCAATTAAAAAAAATATAATAGCAAGCAAAAAAATATACCTTTTCTTTATAATAAAGGATTTTTTATGTTTTTTCATTTATGTCCCCCCTATATCCTTTTCTGTCTTATGTTTAATTCTAGCATATTATAAATATTAATTCTATTGGTTACAAACAAATTAATAAATAGTTACAAAGATTTTACATTATCTATTCTTATGTATATATATTTCCAGAAAATCAATATTCAAACTAAAATAGGCTGTTTTCAGCCTATTTATTATAGTGGAAAAAAGCTTCTGTTTCTCCTGAATAATTCAGAGATTAGTAAAATTGTTATTAAATCCCTAGTAATTCTGCTTCTTCCAAAAAATGGTCTTTGTTCTGCCCTAACCCTCCCTCTATACTTTCTTTCATATGGATCTTCATGTATTTCTGGATATTCATGTACCATTTTTATATATATATCATCCACCATCTTTTCCATTTGTTCTCTTGTAATCTTTTCCATAGAACAATTATCATCTAAATGCTCATTCACTGCTGATATAACCTTAGGATAGATTCTGTAATATAGTTCTGGATAATCATAATGCATAAAAACACCTCCCCTTTATATTCCTCTAATATAATATGATAAGGGAGGTGCTTTTGATACTTATTCTTGCATTAAATCCTTAAATTGAGATTTATATAGCTTAGCATATAAACCATCTTTTTCTATTAAATTTTCATGACTTCCTTGCTCTGCGATTCCATCTGCAGTTAACACTAGAATCTCATCTGCATTTTTTATTGTTGACAATCTATGAGCAATTACTAATGTAGTTCTTCCCTTAGACAAATCCTCTAAAGATTTTTGGATCATTATCTCAGTTTCATTATCTAGCGCAGATGTGGCTTCGTCTAATACCAATATAGGAGGATTCTTTAAAAATAATCTTGCAATTGAAATCCTTTGTTTTTGACCTCCAGATAACTTAACGCCCTTTTCACCTATAAAGGTATCATATCCCTCTGGTAAAGATATGATAAAATCGTGTATACTTGCTTTCTTAGCAGCTTCTATAACATCTTCATCCCTGGCTTCTGGATCACCATATATTATATTATCACGAATGGTACCTGTAAATAAAAATACATCTTGTTGAACAAGTCCTATTTTTTTTCTCAAATCTTTAATTTTTATATCTCTAATATCTATATTATCTAATAGAATTTCTCCCTCTTCTATTTCATAGAATCGCGGAATAAGATGGCATAAAGTAGTCTTGCCTGCACCTGATGGACCAACCAAAGCTACAGTTTTTCCTGCATCAATAGACAAATTCATATTAGAAAGAATTGTATTCTTACCATTGTTATAACTAAAAGATACATTATTAAATTCTATATCTCCTTTAACGTCTTTTAGTTCCATTGCATTTTCTCTATCGATAATATCTGGTTCTATATCCATGATCTCAACGAATCTCTCGAATCCTGTCATACCATCTTGAAGTTGTTGTGAGAATTCAGATAGCCTCCTAATTGGCTGCATAAAGAAATTGACGTAGAGTGTAAAGGAAAAAAGGTCTCCTATATTAATTATATCTTTATATACAAAGTATCCTCCAAGGCTTATCACCAACAGATTAAGAATACTTGACATTATTCCTATTCCTGATGCAAACTCAGCCATAACTTTATATGATTCTTTTCTAGCATTACTAAAACTAAGATTCCCTTCATTAAACTTTTCAATCTCATAGTCTTCATTAGTAAATGATTTTGCAACTCTAACCCCTGAAATACTATTTTCAAGTTGAGAATTTACATTTGCAATTTTCTTTCTTACCTCTCTAAAAGAATTTGACATTCTATTTCTTTTAGATATAACAAACCATATTATAATAGGTATAGCAGAAAATAATACTAAAGTAAGTTTCCATTCAATTCTAATCAGTACAATGAATGAACCTAACAACATTACCAAAGATATAAATAAATCTTCTGGACCATGATGAGCAAGTTCTGTTATGTCTCTTAAATCATTGACTATTCTAGACATTATGTGACCCGTTTTATTATTGTCATAGTAACTGAAAGGTAACGACTGCAGATGAGTAAATATATCTCTTCTCATATCATGTTCAATTCTAACTCCCAGCAAATGTCCCCAATAAGAAACTATATAGTTACTTATATATCTAAGGACAAATAAAATAGTCATTATAATCGTCCATCTTACAAGAAGATCCATTCTGCCCTCTGGTATAATTTCATTTATCATTTTTCTAGTGAAGACTGGAAAAACAAGATCAGATATAGATATAAGCAATGCAAAAAACATATCTATAAAAAACAATCTTTTGTGTGGCTTGTAATAAGATATAAATCTTCTAAGCAAATAATCACTCCCCCTTAACCTTTATAGTATAATATTTCGAGTCACGAATATTATATAATAGTTTTGCTTTTTTTTCAATTGTATTATATTATATATTAATTAACAACTACAAATTGGAGGTCAAAATGAATAGTATTCTAATGTTTTCGACTACATTTTTA
Source organism: uncultured Tissierella sp. (assembly GCF_902479755.1). Taxonomy (NCBI): domain Bacteria; kingdom Bacillati; phylum Bacillota; class Tissierellia; order Tissierellales; family Tissierellaceae; genus Tissierella; species uncultured Tissierella sp. The sequence goes on from NZ_CABSQO010000021.1 coordinate 24,619, forward strand.
ATTCAAATAATAATAGCTATAGAAATGGGTGTAATTGGACCACTTGCCCCTTTCCTAGCAAAGCATTTTTCCATTAATGAAGGTATGGTAATGCTTTTTAACTTGGGCTATTCTGCTGTTGGATTTCTCGTTCCTTATCTAGGTGTTTTCGCAGATAAATATGGTAAGAAAAAAAGTCTAGTTATATCTTTAATATTATTTATTATTGGTTCTACTATTGGCGGATTCGCAAGATCGTCATATATATTTGCTTTTGCAAGAATCTTCATCGGATTTGCATATTTTTCTATAAGTGGAACAAACCTATCTTACATATCTGAATTTATATCTTATGAAAATCGTGGGAAAGCTTCTGGACTACTCAGGACTGCCTTTGGCTCAGCCATACTTTTTAGCCCAATTTATGCTACCTATCTAGTTAGTAAATATAACAATTTGGCTATAATATATATTCCATTAGCTATTGTAGGCACACTTTCTCTAATACTTTTAATTAATTTGCCTGAAACTAAAAAATCTCACGATGTAAAAGTAGATAAGAAAGAATTTTTATCTTTACTAAAAAATCCTATAGCTAAAAAGATGCTGCTTACTGTATTTTTATTACTAACCGCTCCATCTCTAATACTGAATTACTTGAGCATCTATCTTTCAAACAATTTTAATCTTTCTCAAGTAAATATTGGTATTGCGTACACATTCATAGCCCTCGGGACTATTGCTGGCATTCTTTTTTCAGCCATTTTTTCTGATAAGTTGGGGAAATATAAATTATCCAAAGGTTTATTTGTTTTAATGGTGTTAGCTATAATACCTATTACATATTTTAGTTCTTTGCCACTGGTATTGAGTTTTGTAACATTATTTTCTTTTGGATTAGACGGAGGATGGACTTCCTACCAAGCATTGGCATCTGAAATTATCCCAGAAAAAAGAGGAACCTTTATGAGTTTATTCTATACTGTAAATGCTCTTACTATAACATTTTACAGTATAATAGGCCCTCTTATCTATACCTTAGGCGGATTTAAACTCGTCCTAAGTATAGCAGCTATTTCCTCGATTTTAGCAATAATCATTATATCAAAGCTTGACATAAAAGAATAACTATTATTCAATCTTTAATCTATTGCTTATTATATCTAAGACTAGATAATGAATCATATAAATAAGTGTTATAACTCCCGTATCATTTAATGCAAAACCAACTAAAGAAGTGATGAAAATTATCATTGCTTCTTCTTTTATTTCTTTAGTATCTCTTATAATTCTTCTTAATTTATTAAGTATAATAGCCTGAAAAATCAATACTATAGAGAATGGTGGTAATATTGTTAATTTAAAGAGTTCCTTAGCCTTAAAGGATGCCAAGGATATCAATTCACTGATTCCGTTTTCCTTTAATCTATAGAAAAATCCAAATGCATGGGTATTCTCTCCTGTGAAATCATCAAATATTATATTTAAACTAAATATAAATATTCCTATTAAAAAGAATAAAAATAAATATCTCCTTATTTCTTTATTAGAGAAAAATAATCTATAAATCATAAGTCCAAATAATACAACAGATGTTATAAATCCACCAGTATTAGCTCCAAAGTATGTAGATAATGTTACCATATTAATTATAAAAATAAATAATCCAATAAATCTTTTTAAATTATCACTTTCTATTGATTTTGTTATGCTAAAAAAACTCAATATAGAAGTAACTAATAACACTCCCATGATTCCATTATTTAATCCATAATACCTAGCTCCATATACTAAATTATTAAATCCAATATATGAATTATAAATCATCTTTGGATATAAACAAGTCCCGAAAACTACTAAAGCATAAGTGAATATACTTATTAGCTTTACTAAATCTAGTTTTCTTTTTATAATAAGTCTAGTAATTAAATAAGAAATTAACAAATTAATGATTAAATAGATAAAAATATTTTTATGAAATTCAAACAATCCAAGTAATAGTGATGTGAAAATATTTGTAGATACAAAGGAATAAATAGTATATAACCACTTCTCTATTTTTTTAGATTTTAATATCCATACTCCAAGTAATACTTGAACAAAATAGATAAGTCCATGAAAGAGGTATGCAGCAATCAATAAATTCATATTCTTTTTGTATATATCTTCAATCTCTTTCTTAGGATTATCTGATTCTATGGATTTAAAAGGTTTTCCTATATCAATTTTCTTTTTATAACCATATGTCTCCTTTATCTGAGCTGAAATGTCTTCCAATGCAATAAGTCCTTCTCTTTTAGTAGATGAACTTGTCAATAAACCGTGGTTTCCCTTATTAATATGAATAATTGGAACAAGATATTTATTCAATAAATATTTATCTTCCGTCGCTACAGCTTTAGGCAAAATAATTATTTGCTCATTTTTATAATGATTTAAATATTGATTTAAAATCTCTATTCTATTATGCCCTTGTTTCAGATCATATTCTAATACTAATACATCTGATTTATTTAGTAAATTGTCAGTTTTTTCTACTAGCCAATTTAAACTATATATTATAGAATCCTCACTATAATCAACTATCCCCTCTCTATTTCCAATTATAAGATTACCTTTTCCTTCTCCGATATATGAAACATTTTCTTTTTTCAAAATATCACTTAAATAATCTATCTTTTTATCCTTTTTCCCAAAATTCTTTATATTTAGCTTTCTTCCTGTATTTATAGATAAGAATAATCCCTCTTCTGAATAGGGTGGCCTAGTCTTTAAATTCACAAAACCAATACTATATTGGTCTAAATATAATTCTTCTATCGTTTCTATTGAAAGTTCGTCAACTATTAATAGAATAGAATTTATGTCCTCTGCAAATATAATATTAGGTATTAATATTATTGAAATTAATATTATAAATTTTATTATTTTTTTCATCATAAAAAATCCACCTTAATATATAATTGAACTTAGAATTCTAAATATTCCTAGTACTAAGGAGAAGATACTTATTAGTATCCTATATCTGTAATTCCCATCTTTAACAATGTCTTTTTTCTTGCTAAAAACTCTTTCTTCCTCCACATTATCTATATCGTAGTTTTCTTTTATATAAATAAATATACTTATTGATAAAAAAACTATTCCGATCAACAATGTATTACCCCCTATGATTTAACCAAGATATTATATTATCCATTACTTGGCTTTTTTCTTTTTCATTTAAGATCTCATGATATAGATCATCATATATCTTTATCTCTTTATCCTTCGATGATATGCTATTGTAAAGATATACAGCTACTTCTTTAGGTACTATTTTATCTGCCCCTCCGTGAAGAATTAGACATGGATAGCTATACCTTTGAATATTTTTGTTAATATACTTCCTTCCTTTTACTAAAAATTGTACATAGAAATTTAATGTGGCATCTTTTAATATTAGAGGATCTTTTGTATAATCTGTCACAACATTTTCATCCCTGCAGATATCTTTTGTTATAGGGTTTTTTATTCTCATTTTTTTTGCAAATAAATTCAAAAACTCATATAAATATGACCTATATCCTTGAGCCTTTGGTAAGGTATTAACTGCAGCACCTGAAAATATTTGTCCCTTTAGTTTATTAGGATAGTTTAATCCATATAAACATGTAATAAATCCACCCATACTGTGTCCAAGCATAAAAATAGACAAATCATTGTTTTCCCTCTTAATTAACTCTACCATTTCATCACAATCTAATATAAAGTCCTCATAAGAATTTACATGACCCAGTATAGATTTAGTTCTCCCATGTCCTCTTAAATCATAGCGATATACACTATATCCTCCATAATTTAGGCTTTGTGTAATATAATCATATCTTACTAAATGCTCTGCGAATCCATGATTAATAAGTACTATTGCTTTAGGTGATTCTACAATATCTTTCCTGTAGAATAATTCTATGCCATCTCTAAGCTTTAAATAATTTTCCATTTAGGACACCCCTTTTATATGGCTATTTATTAATCTCTTCAATTAGTTCTATAGTATCATCATTTAATGTTTTTAGGCTTATCCTGTCAGTCTCTTTATCTTCTAATTTATACTTTTCTTTAAGCTTTAAAATTCTATAAACTTTCTCATCTATATCTTCCTGACTTATCTCTCCAGTTTCTATAGCTTCTTTTATTTTTTCAAATACTTTTCCCGGGTTATCTTTTCCGTGACAGACTAAAGCTATATCTCCTCCTGCCTTAATAAATGATAATACTCCATCCTCTAATGTATAATTCTGCACTATTGCACCCATAGTCATATCGTCAGATACTATTACTCCATCATAGTTTAATTCCTCTCTTAGAACGCCTTCAATTATCCTTGAAGACATAGTAGCAGGATATTCTTTATCTATCTCTGGATATAGTATATGAGCTACCATTACTATATCTACATTTTCTTTAATAGCTTCAATAAATGGTATCAGTTCAAATGATTTTAACTCTTCTATAGTTTTATCCACTCGGGGTAATTTCACATGTGAGTCTACCTCAGTATCTCCATGCCCTGGAAAATGCTTCACAGCAGGAATTACTCCTATATCACGTATACCATTCATTACCTCTAACCCATTATTGACTACTTGATCTATGGTAGTACCAAAAGCTCGATTTCCGATTACTGGATTCTTAGGATTAGAATTAATATCTAACACGGGTGCAAAATTTACATTGAAACCTAAAGCACTGACCCTCTGACCCAATATATTACCAGTTCTATAAGAAATGTCTTTGTCATTTTTCTTTCCTATTTTCATAGCCTCTGGTAACTTTGCAATTGACTTAGGTAATCTACTGACTTTTCCCCCCTCTTCATCAATAGATAAAAATAAAGGTATATCATTATTGGTATTTGCATCCTTAATGTCATTAAGGAGTTTTAGAGTTTGATTCTCATCTACTATATTCCTTGCAAATAATATAAATCCTCCAACCTTAAAATCTTCAATAGATCTAACAATTTCTTCATTAATACCTATTCCGTCAAAACCAACAATCATTAGCTGACCTATTTTTTCCTCTAGGGACATAGATTTAACTTTATCTTCTATAGAATCCACTACTTCTTCATTATTATTGTTAGGTATCTCTATATCTGATTCATCTAAATTTAAATTTTCTTGCTTGCAACCTCCTATAAAGATAACGGATATTAATAATATAAATGTTATTACTTTCAGCCTCATGCAATCACCTTTTCTTATGTTATATTAATTTTATTATAGTTTCACCTTATTTACAATAAGTATGAAAACAATAAATAAAATCAAATGGAGGGATTTTGTCCCTCCATCTATCTCTCTAAAATATATTTAAATTTAATTCTTTAGATAGATCTCTCATAATTCCATATCCAACTATGGAATTACCATATTGGTCTAATGTTGGACTAAATACACCAATACCCATTTTATATGGTATTGTTCCTAATATACCTCCACCTACTCCACTCTTTGATGGGATTCCTACTGTTGCAGCATATTCTCCACTAAAATTATACATGCCACATGTAGCCATTATTGCTGTTACTATTGACGCTATTCTAGCATCACATACTTTAATACTCTGTTCAAGCAGCTTACACCTATTAGCTAAAAATAATCCTATCTTAGCAATATCAACTGTTGTTATTTCTATAGAACATTGTTTAAAATATACATCTAATATTTCTTCTACATCGCCATCTATAAATCCCCTAGCCCTCATAAGATAAGCCATAGCTCTGTTCTTATGCCCTGTATCCTTTTCCGATAAATATACTTCTTCGTTATAGGATATACTTGGATTCTCTGTCACTGTTCTAATAAAATTTAACAGCCTATTAAAACGTTCTTCTCCCTTACCTTTGATCAAAGATGTTGTAACTATGGCACCTGAATTTATCATTGGATTGGAAGGTTTCACCGTATGAGGAAAATCTAGTTTAAATAATGTATTAAAAGGCTCTTCAGTAGGCTCATAATCGATTTTTTTAAATACCTTATCCTCACCATTATCTATTAAAGCTAACATGAGACTCATGATTTTAGATATACTTTGAATAGTAAATTTTACATCATAGTTTCCAGCCTTATAAATATTTCCATCAACATCCATAAGGCAAACCCCTATATTATTAGGATTAACTTTAGATAATGCTGGTATATAATCTGCTACTGCCCCTTTGGATATTAAATATCTATTTTTTTCAATAATCTTTGATAATAAATCTTCCATTTTATCCCCCTCATCTAGTGAACATCAAAATAAGTTTTTCCTATGAACTCTCTTAGAATAGAGTTTTGTGGTATTATGCTTTCATCTTCAATATCTCTAAAATATTCTAAGAATTTAAGTAATTTTTTTGCTTCTCCATAATAAATACTAGTGCTATTTATTTCTTCTAAAAGTGGCTTTATATGCTTTTTAAGAACTGCTAACTCATAAACCAAAGTGGAATCAAACATTATATCAGCTTCTTCTTGGAATGGGAAAATATATCTTTCTTCTCCTTTCCTTACTCCAGACCACAATTCCAAAGTACGTATGGCATCATTTCCTCTATATTTTATATCTCTAACGATTCTTCTAATAAGCCTTGTATCAGTCGTAGGAATACGATTATGTGCATCTATATTAAGCTGAGTCAAAGCTGAAATATAAATCTTATATTTATTTTTTTCTGGAATATAACTAGTCATTTTAGGATTTAAACTATGAATCCCTTCAACAATTATAGGATGATCCTTATCTACTTTAACTATTTTCCCTGATTTCTCACGTTTACCTGTAATAAAATTAAACTTAGGTAGCTCAACTTCTTCTCCCTCAATTAATTTTACCAAATCTTCATTTAACTTATCTAAATCTATTGCATTAATATTTTCAAAATCATAAGTACCATCTTCATTTAATGGTGTTTTTTCCCTGTCAACAAAGTAATCATCTACAGAAATAGATACTGGTCTTTTTCCATTTACCTTTAATTGAACCTCTAATCTTTTTGAAAAAGTGGTTTTTCCCGAAGAAGATGGTCCTGCTATTAAAATCAGATGAATGTCTTCATCCTCACAAATTCTATCTGCAATATTGGCAATCTTTTTTTCATGAAGTGCCTCAGATATTCTGATTACCTCAGCTATACCACCATCTATAATCTTTTCATTTAAAGAACCTACATATGCTAAATCCAGTATATCTCCCCAATCATTTGCTTCCTTAAATACCTTAGATAATTTCTTGAGTTCCTTAAATTCAGGTATTTGATAATTAGAGTTCATACTAGGAAACATAATTAAAACTCCTGGGTAATAGTATTTAAGCTTGAAAATCTCTACATATCCTGTGGATGGAGCTAAAAAACCGTGATATGTATCTCTATGGTCTCCTATATTATATACATCTACTTCCTCTCTGTCTAAAGTGTTAAAAAGTCTTATCTTATCATAGTAATTATATTCTTTAAAAAGTTTTATAGCCTTATCTTTAGACATTTTCTCACGTAGTATTGGAAGATCATCTTGAACTATTTCTTTCATTTTTTCTTGTATTTGTTCCACTTCTTTAAAAGTTATTGAATTACTTTTTTCAAAAGTCACATAAAGTCCTTCACCTAAGAAATGTTCTATTCTTACAGCCCTTTCAGGAAATAATTCTTTGCATGCCATTATAAATACAGCAGATATAGTTTTAGTATATATTCTATATCCATCCACATCATTAATATCCAGAAAAATTATATTCATATCTTCTTCAACTATTTTGCCTAAATTGAAAACTTCATTATTCACTTTAGCACCTAAATATTTCTTATAGTCTTCCTTAAAAACTTTTCTAGCCACATCTCTCAAAGTCGCTCCCTTTTCTACTAATAATTCTCCCATTCCTTCTACATGTAATTTAAGTTTGTAAGTCATCTTTACACCCCCAATAATTACTCAAATAAATCTCTTTCTATCTCTTCTGCTTTTCCAGTCAAGTCACCAATAAAAACCTTATGGTTTAAATACTCAAATTCATCATATAGTCCATTGAATTCTACTTTATATCCATGGAGCCATTGATTATCTAAAGAATATTCTTTATTAAACTTTCTATTAATTTCCCTATCCCCATATTTTCTATCTCCAATTACTGGATAGCCTAATGAAGATAGATGTCCTCTTATCTGATGAGTTCTTCCTGTAATTAACTCAATTTCAAGTAAAGAGTATCCATTTTTATTTTTCAATGGTTTTATAACAGTTGTGATTTTTTTTGAACCTTCGTAATCATCTTCATGAACTGCTACTTTGTTTTTATCTTCGTCCTTTGATAGATAACCTTCAGCTGTAAATTCTTTTCTTATATTTCCTTTAACTATGGTTTTATAAAACCTTCTTACTTTTCCCTCTTTTATCGCTTCATTTATAGCTTTTAATGACTGGTAGTTCTTAGCTCCTATTATTATACCAGAAGTATTTCTATCTAATCTATTACATATAGAAGGAGTAAAAGTCTTCTGAACTCTAGGTATAAAATCACCCTTTTCAATCAAGTAAGAAATCATACTATCTACTATATTTTCTTCAAATTCTTTAGATGCACCATGAGATAGTATCCCTACTGGTTTATTTATCAATATGATATTATCATCTTCGTATATAATATTAGGCACTAACTTTGATTTTATTTCTCCTTTTATTGCAATAAATTTATCTATGGTTTCCTCTGATAAATAAAGTTGAATTCTATCACCTTTATAAATGGTAGTTTCTGGTTGAGCCTTAGCATCATTCACCTTTATATTCTTCTTTCTGATCATCTTATATACAAATCCTTGAGGTGCTTCTGCTAAGTATTTCTTTAAAAATCTATCTAGTCTCTGTTCACTTTCATTTTTATCTACTATTATTTCTCTCAAAGTTTTCTCACCTTTTCTAAAATCTTATGTTATAATTATATTATACACTATTCTGGAATTAAAACCTAAATTTTTACAAAAGTTCTTTAGAGAGGTGAAGATATGAAAAATTTTCTTGAAGGAATAAAGGACATGCTATATGATTCAATAGACTACATAATAATGATTGGCATTATAGGCATTGTAGTTCTTGTCATAGGTTGGAGACTTGACCTTCTATTTGCAAAGGATGCACTAGATGTACCACCTAAGAATGATGTTGTTATTGAAGATAATGAAGATAAGAAACCTGATTCTTCAATAGATAATGAAGATCAAGATATTGAAGAACCCAATGACGAAAATCAAGATAATGAGCCTAAAGATAACAATGAAGGCAATACCAAGGTGGAAAATCCTCCTCAAGATTCTAATGATAGTGTAGAAGATTCTAATGATGGTAAAGTTGTTAAAATTACCATACCATCTGGCTCTTTGCCATCTAAAATCGGAAGCATTCTAGAATCAAATGGTCTTGTTAGTAAAACTGATTTTGTTCAAAAAGCTCAAGAATTAAAACTGGATACTAAATTGAAATCTGGTGATTATGATATTAAGATTGGCAGTTCAGTAGAAGATATAGTAAAATTAATTGCGGATAAAAAATAAAAGTCTTTTTATGAAGACTTTTATTTTTTATAGTCCATTTTAAAGTTTTCATCTTATAAAAAGAATTTAACTTCAGTAAGATTCCAAGAAAACTATCTATAATACTTTAATAAAAGCTTTTAATTTAATAGGTTTCATTAATATACTCATCTATTAAAGATACTTTTTTCTCTTCTATAAATACTCCTTCTTTTTTTAGTATGTCTAACAGCCAAATCGCTTTCGAATGAAATATTGCTTCCTTATAATCAAGAAGTACAATTTCATAAAGCTTATCTCTTAGGAGTTTTGAATTAACATTAATATAATATGCTTCTACTCCTTTAAATTCTAAGTACTTAAGTAAGCTAAGAGCTGCTTTATCTTTTTCATGATAATAATTATTTCCTTTATTTAAATAGTAATTATAATATTTTTGATGTTTTCTAGTATTTTTTACTTCCTTTGCTAGCATATTAAAATATTTAGCTAAAACATTATAATACTGATAATTATACATTCCCATCTCATAACTATCTATCCTCAAAAAAGGTTTCAAATTCATCTTCATTACTAAATCATAATTATATTCTAAAAATTGTTTTTTTGTTATATCTCCGTTTTCAAATTTAACTATTATGGCAGATCTATTATCAAAAAACGTTTCAAAATTGCCCCTTTTTTTTATATAAAAATTCAAACTACACACCCTATCTAATTTAATTTTTAGTTATATTATATCACATTTATATGACTTTTTAATAAATTTATCTCGTTTTCTGTTAGTTCTCTATACTCTCCTGGACTCAAGGATTCATCTAAATTTAAAGGTCCCATGGAAACTCTCTTTAAAAATAAAACTTTCATACCAATACTTTCAAACATTCTTTTAACCTGATGAAATTTACCTTCTTGTATAGTTAGATATACTTTAGATATAATATCAGCATTTATTATCTCTAAATCTGCTGGTAAGGTTTTATATCCATCATCCAAAGTAACTCCGTCTTTAAAGACTTCAATATATTTATCTTCTACATATCCGTCTACTTGGACATAATATTTTTTATTTACACCTTTTTTTGGAGATAATAATTCATGGGCCAGTTTTCCATCATTGCTTATCATCAACAATCCTTCTGTATCCTTATCTAATCTCCCTACTGGAAAAGGCTTATAAATTAAGTGCTGTCTTTGAAGTAAATCTATTACAGTTCTAGTTCTTGGATCATCTGTAGAAGAAACAAGACCTTGAGGCTTATTCATCATAATGTATATATATTCTCTATATAAAACCTCTTCATCACCCAAAAAAATTTCATCTTCGTATGGGCTTACTTTAAATTCATTATCTAAAATAATAGAATTATTTACCTTCACTCTACCATCTTTTATAAACTTTTTTACATCTTTTCTACTACCATATCCCATATTAGCAAGTATCTTATCAAGTCTTTCTTTTTTTGACATTCTATCACCTTTCCTATCTAATATCAATATTTTAACCTATTTTATATTTTATTTAAACTCCTCTAAAGAATAATTTTTTTTAAATTAGAAAAACTAATATTGTGAAAAATACTTTTTGAAAGGAGATTATTATGCACAAAGAAAATATTACTGAAGGAGTAAAATGTGTAGTAAACACTTGCCACTACTATAAAAATGGAGACCTTTGTACAGCTGGTCAAATTGAAATACGTCCAAGAAACGCTTCATCATCATCAGAAACTGATTGTGCTACATTCCAACCCGATAATAGTATGAGATAAATAAAATAAGTACTTATAAAAGGCAGGAATCACTCCTGCCTTTTATCTTATACTGCATATTCTGCTTCTAATTCTATACAATACTCCTTTAAATTATCTGGTATTTGCTCTATAGTATAATCCACGTTTATAAAGAACTCCATTTCAAATTTCTCACATATTATATTTAGATCCCTTACCAGTTTTTCTAGTTTTGGAATATCTAATTTTATTATCTTGTATATACTATCTACATAGATTTTTTCCACATCATAGTCCATTCCAATTAAGCCACACAAAAAGCCATAGAATGATTCAACATCTAATATATTGAATTCCATGGCATTAATTAGTCTCACATTATAATTTAAAGTAAATATATGGTCGTCATCCACATCAATAAAAGCAATATTACCATTGCCTTCCTTCATATCCTTGTTAGCGTTGTCAATTAACCATTTTGTTTTACCAGAACCTTTTTCACCTAAAATTAACTTAACCATGACTAACCACCTCTACCTTTCTTTTATTTGTTATATTATATATTCTATATAAGTTTAGAATTTCCTCTTTTATTTTACAAATTATTTGAATTTTTTTATTCCTTTTCCATTTAAGTAATCAAACTTGATGCCCTGTCTAGAATGTCTCGATTCCATAATAGATACTATCTCATCTCTAATCCTCCACCAAGATTCATTCCAATTAACAAATAATGAATTTTCTTCTGGAGCCCTTCCTATAACTCTTTGAATTATAATACTAGGATCAAGATGTTCTAAAAATAAAATTACTCTTTCAATATACTCGTCTTTAGATATTAAAGATATTTCTTCTTTCTTATATAAATTTCCTAAAGCAGTTCCATCCACAATATATAGAGCATGAAGTTTTATCTCCTCTATACCTAAAGCCGATAATATTTTTGCATTTTCAACTACATCAATATCATTATCCCATGGAAGGTTTAAGATTATATGGGTGCAGTTTCTGAGATTATATTTTTTAATTCTCATGCTTGCATCTATATATTCCCCTAAGGTGTGACCCCTATTAATTTTTTTTAAAGTCAAATAATTTACTGTTTGCAATCCTAACTCAATAGTTATATCTATATTATACTCTTTTTTCACATTAGATAAATATTCTAAATATTTATCATTTATACAGTCTGGTCTAGTTGAAATAGATATTTCAACTATATCATCTATTAAAGCCCCATCTATACAATCTTTAAAATTTTCAAAAGGTAAATAAGTATTTGTAAAATTTTGAAAATAGGCTATAAATTTTTTGGCCTTATACTTGTTGCCAATATATTCTTTATTTCTTATTAATTGCTCTCTTATTGATATTGAAGATGATAGATTCTCAAAAGAACCTCCCTCTTCTCCACAAAATATACATCCTCCCTTACCAACAGTACCGTCTCTATTTGGACAAGTTAAAGGTAAGCTTATAGGTAATTTATATACCTTTTCACCATATTTATCATTTAAGTATTTTGAATAGGTATTATATACTGTTATTTGATTCAATTTTTTCCTCCTTTCTTTATATATTTAATACCCTCTTTAGCTCAAAAGCAACACCTGATTCATTATTATCTTTTTCTGTAATTATTTCTGCTACAGATTTTACCAATAAACTACCATTTTTCATTGCTATACCAAGACCTGAATTTTTTATCATCTCTAAATCATTATTATCATCACCAATTGCAATTATTTCTTCAGGTTTAATATTTAATTTATTGGCATATTCAACTAAGCTAAGCCATTTGGTTCCAATAGGATTCATTATTTCCAGCATGGTTTCTGCGAATTTGATATTCTCCATTATATGAGCGTTATAAGAATCAGCATATTTATCCTTTATATACTCATAAAATGGATAAAGTGCGTCTTTAGATTCTCCATAAACTACTGCTAATATTTTATCGTCTTCTATTTCTAAATAACTGTTTACCTTCTTAAATCTATTATCCTGTCCTATATAGTTATAATATTCCTTGTCAGATTCAATTATTATATCTATCCCTTCTTCATAACCATCTATATGAATAATAGGATGAAGATTTCTTCTATTTCCTTCTTCAATAATTATCTTAAAGTCTTCTATATTAAGGTATCTTGCAAATATAATCTTATCGTCCTCGGAATTCCTAACTATGTTACCGTTATTAGCCAAAATTGTCATATGTCTATCTATGCCTTTAGTTAATTCCTTTGCAGACCAATATCTTCTTCCAGTGGCTATCACCACTTCATATCCTTTTTCAATTAATTCACTAATAGTATCCAAATTTTCTTTTGATATCTCTTTTTTATCATCTAGCAATGTTCCATCTAGATCAATTGCTATTAGTTTATACAATTGCTGTCCCCCCTAAATTGCATAAAAGCACTTCGCCAAAATGGCAAAGCGCTCTCATAAGACTATTCCTTATCGTCTTCTAACTCATCATAGTTTTCATATTCTACAAAATCTTCATCATCTAAAAATAAAGCTTCGAAAGCCTCTGATACAGTTGCAAATTCTTCCTCATCTTCAATTGGTAATAGATCAAATTCATCATTTTCAAGCTCAATATATTTATAAAGCAATACTTCTTCTTCTCCTAAAGGTAACAAGGCAATATATTCAACATCTTCAACCTCAAATATACCTAAAACACTGCATTCTAATTCAGTATCATCATCTAAAGTAAGATAGATTATATCGTCTCCATCCATATCTTCAAGCTCAAAATCTTCATATTCATGATCATCACTACAGTCGCATCCACATCCGCATCCTCCGCAATGCTCATCATTGTATTCAAAAGTTTCATCTTTCTTATTATCCATATTCATTCTCCTTTGCAATTATATTTAATTAATTATATGCTAATGATACCCTATTTAACTATAGAAGTACATATATATTTTAGAAAATTATTGAATTCTCTCTAATACTTTCAATAATAGATTGTATGTCCTTTCTGTAGAAGAAATACTAAGTTTTTCTCCAGGTGCATGTACTCCGTACATATTTGGACCAAAGGATACCATATCCATATCTCCAAATTTTTCTTTGAATAATCCACATTCAAGACCTGCATGAATAGCAGCAATATTTATATCCTTTCCATAAACCTCTTTATATGCTCCTTTGAATATATCTCTTATATAAGAATCTTTATTATATTCCCAAGCTGGATAGGCAGAAGAACTCTCCCACTGTGCTCCAACAGTTTCAGCTAATAACCTTATTTGATTTGAAATATGGTTTTTCAATGTCCCTACTGAGGATCTCATGGCTGATTCAATAGTTATATCATTTTCCATAGTCTTTATGACTCCTACATTGTTAGAGCTTTCTACTAATCCTTCTATATCCATACTCATAGTTTGAACTCCATTAGGTAAAAGCATTAAGGAAGTAATTACTCTAGTCTTAGTTTCGTTAGAAAACACTTTGCTTTTATCTTCTTTTGCTTTCTCTAATACTAGTGTAATATCTTTATCAGAGGAATTTAATTCAAACCTTAAATCCTTTTCTATTTTAGAAATTAGAATCTTAGTTTCTTCAATAATATCATTTGGAATAGAAATAATAGCCTTTGCATATCTAGGGATAGCATTAGATTTAGATCCACCTTCTATATAGCATAAATCTATATCTACTTTTCTATTCATTACATCTAATATTCTTCCAATTATTTTATTAGCATTTCCTCTACCTTTATGAATTTCCATTCCTGAATGTCCACCTTTTAACCCAGTGACTATTAACTCATATAATTCCTTATTATCAGATAATTTATTCCACTCTATTGGAATAGTTATTATATTTCTTTCTCCGCCTGCACAACTAACTAGAATTGTTCCTTCCTCTTCGGAGTCAATATTTATTAAAATCTTACCTTCTATATTATTTGGATCTAATGCTGCCGCTCCACTCATACCCGACTCTTCATTGGATGTAATTAGTACTTCTAATTGGGGATGGGAAATTTCTTTTGACTCTAATATAGCTAAAGCCATGGCTACTGCAATACCGTTATCAGCCCCAAGAGTAGTTTCCCTTGACACAATATAATCTCCATCTAATTCGAGCTTAATTGGATCTTTTGAAAAATCATGGTTTGACTCCTCAGTCTTTTCACCAACCATATCCATATGACCTTGTAGCACCACGATAGGACTATTTTCATAACCCTTAGATGCTGGCTTTTTTATTATTATATTTAATGCCTCATCCTGAATAACCTCTAAACCTAAATCATTTCCTATCTTAGCTAAGTAGTCACTTATTCTTTTTTCATCGTAAGAACAACGAGGTATTTTAGATATTTCTTCAAAATAATACATTACACGTTCTGGTTTAAGACCTTCTAATATTCTCAATTTTATCATCCTTTCTGCATTATTATTAAGATTTAAATTCTCCCTAATTTCATATAGTATTATAATTTTTACCAATGTCAATAATGTTTAAACTTTCATTTAGTTAAACCTATATATTATCCCAATCAATATTTTGATTTAATATCTCAACAAGTTTAATAAAATATTCCTCTTCTATCTTAGTAAATCTGTTTTTTACCGGACTATCTAAATCTAGTACTCCATAAACTTTATTATCTTTTATTAATGGAACAACAAGTTCTGAATTTGAAGCAGAATCACATGCAATATGACCCGGAAATAAATGAACATCTGATACTAATTGTAACTCCTTAGTTTCTACTGCTCTTCCACAAACTCCTTTACCTATAGCTATTCTGTTACAAGCAGGTAAACCTTGGAATGGTCCTAATACCAACTCATCATCCCTCAATATATAAAATCCTGCCCAGTTTAATCTCTCTATGCAGGCCATTATTATACCTGTTACATTAGATATATTAGCTAAATCATCTTTTTCTGAGCTAAGTTGCCCTTTTACAAGTATTAGCATATATTTTAATCTTTCCTCTTGATTCATATCCTTAATAGCATCTAATTTAAACATATATTTCACCCCTCGAAACATTTCTTTACATTATATTATCAAATATATTATGTTTTAACAATAAAAATAATCCTAAAAAAGGAAAAGAACGACCTGCGTCGTTCCTAATCCTCCCATCATCCTAAATATTTTTTTACATCTATTATTCTTTGATTTGTTGAACCTCTAAACTGTAGCATCATAGATTTTTCAGATATGTCAAACTTACCATCAATCAATAAATCTGTTTGTAATAATAAATCTCTAAATTTCTTGTTACGAAGTATCTCTTCAAAGGTGTATCCCGTATAGGTAACTACGCTTAATCCTAAAACTTTAACTTTTTTAGCTAAGATACTACATTCCAATGATTGCTCAAAAGGTTCTCCGCCACTGATGGTAATTCCATCTAGTAACGGATTTTCCTTTATCATATTTACTATACTATCTATATCCACTAGTTCTCCTCCATCAAAGGAATGTGTCTCGGGATTATGGCAGCCAATACACTGATGATTACATCCCTGAGTAAATATTACAAATCTAATCCCCGGACCATCTACAATGGATTCCTCTTCTATTCCTGCTATTCTTATTTTCTCCATCCTACTACCCCTTATCTATTAGAACAAGAAAAATGTTTTACTCTGTCCCTTTCCTCAGCTTTCTTTGCATCATTAAATCTATCAAGAGTACCTACTAAATATCCTGTTATACGACGAATTCTCTCAAATTTAATAGTTCCTTCTTCTCTTCCACATTGAGGACATACATCTCCTATGATACCTGTATATCCACATACCGGATCTCTATCTACAGGATGATTAATAGAGCCATACCCAATGCCGGCCTCTTTCATAGCTCTAACGATCTTTTCAAATGCATTTAAATTATAAGAAGGATCTCCATCTAACTCTACATAAGTTATATGTCCAGCATTTGTTAATTCATGATATGGTGCTTCGATATTTATCTTATCTATTGCTTTAATCTTATGGTAAACTGGAACATGGAAGCTATTTGTATAATATTCTCTTGCAGTAACACCCTCTATATTCCCATATATTTCCCTATCCATTTTAACGAACCTACCTGCTGTACCTTCTGCAGGAGTTCCTATCAAAGTAAAATTCATCTTATATTGCTTACTAATATCATCCATCCTATCTCTAATATGTTTAACTATGCCCAAACCAAGAGCTTGAGCTTCCTTACTTTCACCATGATGGCTGCCTACTAAAGCTTTTAAGCATTCTGCTAAACCTATGAATCCGATTGATAATGTCCCATGTTTTAATATTTCTCTTATCTTATCATCTCTTGATAACTTGTCAGAATCAATCCAAACTCCTTGCCCCATAAGGAAAGGATAATTACTTACTTTTTTACTAGCTTGAATCTCAAATCTTTCTATCAATTGTTCTATTACTAGGTCAATGGTTTGATCTAATCTTTTATAGAATCTACCTATATCACCTTTATTCTCAAGACCTAATCTTGGTAAATTTATAGTAGTAAAACTTAGATTTCCCCTACCATTTACAATTTCTCTAGACGGGTCATACACATTTCCTATAACTCTAGTCCTACATCCCATATAGGCTACTTCTGTCTCTGGGTATCCTTCTTTATAGTACTTGAGATTAAAGGGTGCATCTATAAATGAAAAATTTGGAAATAATCTCTTTGAACTTACTTTGCATGCTAATTTAAATAAATCATAATTTATATCCTCTTTATTATAATTAATTCCTTCTTTTACTTTAAAAATTTGTATCGGAAATATAGGTGTCTCTCCATTTCCTAAGCCTTCTTCAGTTGTCAATAATAAATTTTTAATTACCATTCTACCTTCCACTGATGTATCTGTTCCATAATTAATGGAACTAAACGGAATTTGAGCTCCTGCTCTAGAATGCATAGTATTTAAATTATGAATCAAAGCTTCCATAGCTTGAAAAGTTCTTTTATCTGTATCCCTATAACTATTTCTCTCGGCAAATTTTTGAATCTTTTCAACAATCTCTTCATCACTCAATAATTCTTTTAAATATTCAGCTTCCTTCTCTTTATATTGCTCACTGCTACTTAAAGTTGGTAATAGTTTATATTCTTCTTCTAAAATTTTAAATACATTATCTAAATTATCATCTAAATCTGTATCCTCCACTAATAATTCAATAGCTTTTCTTAAATTTTGTCTATATTGTTTAATATAAGTTTTTCTAACCCCAGGTGCCATCCCATAATCAAAATTAGGTATAGATTGCCCTCCATGCTGATCATTTTGATTTGACTGTATGGCAATACAAGCTAGAGCTGCATAGGATTGTATATCTTTTGGCTCTCTCAAAAAACCATGTCCAGTACAAAAACCTTTATCAAATAATTTCACTATATCAATCTGACAACAAGTAGTAGTTAATGTAAGGAAATCTAAATCATGTATATGAATATCTCCTTCTTTATGAGCCTTTGAATGATTTGGATTTAGAACAAATAAGTCATAAAATTGCTTAGCAGATTCAGAACCATACTTTAGCATAGTTCCCATAGGTGTATCCCCATCTATATTTGCATTTTCTCTTTTTATATCAACATCCTTAGCTTCCTTAAATGTTAAATCTTCAAAAACCTTCATAAGTCTAGTATTCATTTCTCTTACTTTGTTTCTTTCTGCTCTATATAATATGTACTCTTTAGCAGTTTTAGCATGCCCTGACTCAATGAGAATTTTTTCAACAATATCTTGTAAATCCTCTACTCCAGGTACTGTACCTCGAAATTTTTCATCAGCAACAGCTATAACCTTTTCGGCCAAAGCCATAGATGTATTATAATCATGGCCACCAGCAGCCTGAGCTGCTTTAAAAATCGCATTAGAAATCTTCTCGATATTAAAAGGAACCTCTCTACCATCCCTTTTCCTAATTTTAGTAATCAATCAAAATCCCCCTTATCTTCTTGAAACTCTATATATTGTTATTCTATTTTAACAAACCTCTATATATTGTGTCAACCTTTTGTATAATAATTAAATATTTAACTTAAAGTTATCAATTAAAACGAGTTCTGAATCCGCATTTTCTACACATTTCTTCAACAACTACTCTCCTAGAAAATCCGTTATAGATCCTTGTGGCTCTTTCTCCAGATATAATTTCACTTAATCTTGTTTTAAAGATATTGCCTAACGATATTTTCCCTTCCCCGTCTAGGCAGCAAGGTATTACAGTACCATCAACTAAAATTCCTATTTGATCTCTTAGTCCGTAACAATATCCTTTATTACCAAACTCTTGATTTTTTAAATCAGGCCATATAAACTCTGAATCCTGATTTAAATATATTCTATCATCTATCTTAATCCCTCTTTTGGGATTTATCACATCTTCAATCTTAAATGGCAGTTTAAACTCAGTTTCTATTCTATTTAAAATTTCTTTGTTTCTATTTACTTCTTTATTAAATAAATTATCACCTGTCAAATTCCAAAGTCTTAATGCTATTATTAAAGATTTATCTTCTTTAGCTAATTCAATAAATTCAAATATATTATCTAGATATTTTTCTTTGCTATTAATATTGTTATTTCCATCAAAGCTATGTAGTGAAATATTAATTTGCCTAAGGGCGGGCTTATGGATTAATTTTTCTTTTACCTTGGAAAGCAAAGTACCGTTTGTTGTGATATTTACTTTAACCTCCTTATCATAGGATATATCTAAAAATTCGTCTATATTCGGATGTAAAAGAGGTTCACCTTTTACATGAAAATAAACGTAATCAGTAAATTCTCTTATTTCATCTAATACATAAGAGAATTCAGAAAGTCCAAGAAATCTTTGCTGCCTATTAGTTTTAGGGCAAAAATAGCATTGAAGATTACAAACATTTGTTATTTCTATATATACTTTCTTAAACCTTTTCATTATCTCAACTCCAATATACATTAAAAGAATCCCCTAAGGGATTCAGTTCTATCTACTTAAATCTATATGACAATAACCACCCGGATTCTTCTTTAAATAATCTTGGTGATATTCCTCAGCATCATAAAAAGATTTCAATGGTATAATCTCTGTTACTATGGATTTATCATATTTAGCTTTTTGTTCTTCTAAAGTTTTATTTATAACATTTATATCCTGACTATCAACATAATAAATTCCAGTTCTATATTGATTACCTATATCAGGACCTTGCCTGTTAAGTATAGTTGGATCTATTATTTGCCAGAATCTATTTAACAATTCTTCTAAAGAGATAATGCTCTCATCATATTTAACATAAGTCGTTTCAGCATGACCAGTAGTTCCTGTACATACTTCTTTATAGGTTGGATTTTCTTTAATGCCATTTGCATAGCCTACTCTGGTTTCTACTATACCATCTATTCTCGACATATATTCTTCTACGCCCCAAAAACATCCACCTGCTAAATATATCTCTTTCATATTTTTCCTCCAATATAATTTTATAATACTGTATTTTCATAACAATAGTATTATACTACTAATTTCATAAAAAATACAGGGTTAACCCCTGTATAAAATTTACTAAAATGGAGCAAATCCTTGATTAGTCCACCAGTCTGTCTTGTGCTTATTATACTGCTCAGTAAATTGTTCAAGATGTACTTTTTCCCATTTAATCAATAAGTCAAAAAGTTTTCTAGCTTCATCAAATCTAGTTTTTGATTTAGCAGCTTCATAAAATTCTATCGATGATTTCTCCATCTGAATTCCTATACCAAAAACAGACATGGCTAATGAGTTATATTCTTTATCAACCTTCTTCCAATTATAAATATCTGGAGAAGGAGGTGTTGCTTCTAAAGCTAATTTTATATCATCATCCTTATTATCTTTAATTTTATTAAATAATGCCTTTAAATATTCAACATGTTTTAATTCCTCATTAGCTAACTCCAAAAATGCTTCTTCACTTTCACTTGTTCCAGCTTGATTTGCTGCCATTCTATAAAATTCATATCCTTCAACCTCATTTAGAATAGCCTGGCTAATTATATTTAGTTCTTCTTTATACATTTATCTCATCTCCCTTCAATATTCTCTTTATACTTACCCAATTTTAAAACTATATCACTTATTACTAATCAACAAAATAAAATCTATACTTTGAATCACTATATTATTATTTTCATCTACTCTACCGTTAATTTCATTAAATATAAATTTAATCTCAATATTCTCCACATCACTACGAACTGCCACTCCATAACTCATATCTTCATAATTCATCATATTGTTATTTTCATCTGTAGCCTTTGCCTCTTGTTTTTCATATATATCTTTTACAAACTCAATCATATCCTGTTCTAATATAATTCTATCGTCTTTAGATATAATCAAAGCATTTTTTAATCTATCATATTGTAAAATCAATCCAGCAACTTCTCTTTTATTTTCATTCCATGAATTCATGTGTACATAATAATCATAACCTTTAATATCAACAGCATCTTCTGCATTATGAGTTCCATAATAAAAATATCGATTTTGCTCATATGGAAATGAATAATAAGGCTCATATTTAAATCCCATCACAGTCTCCATCTTGTCTAAATCAAAATCCTTTGGTAATACCTTAATATCCTTCAACTTATGATTTGAATGAAAATAGCTTATTATATTACTGATTTGTCTTTTATCTTCTAAGGTTATTTCACTATTTCTAATTATCTCTCCATTACTTAACATATTATTTCTAGCTAGTAAACTCTCAAGTCTCTTGTTCTGACTAAATTTTGAAATAGCAAAACTACTTATTGGCCCATATACAGAACTAAATATAATAAAAGATAAACTAATAGGTATAACAATATTTCTCAAAGGTTTTTTAAATGAAAAATATAACATTACTCCCAATATCCATAATCCAAGAACTACTACATAATATCTATTTTCAGTTATACCATATTGTGCTATCCTTTGATAGATTGACATAAACATCATAAAAAGTACAGGTAATATTATCTTAGGAAATAATACTTTGAACAATTTTGCAACCTTATTTTCTTCTAATATTGGAGTAATTAAAAATATTACTCCTACTGATAAAGTTGAGTACCATAATACTAGATGAGACATCAATCCCCTAGGCCATTCTTTCGTTATGAGTATCTTTCCAAAATAAACATAGAGTATAGCAGTATATACGGTCACTAAAGGAATAACTATATATACTAAAAGTATCTTTAGGGATTTAGTATATTCAGTCATATGATATTCTTCATCAGCAGATGGCAATTTAGATAGAAATAAAGATACTGCAAATATCAAGGATACTATTAAAAACATATAGTAATAAAATTCTCCCTTGATATTTACATCGAAAAGTTGATCTATAGTAAAGAATATTCCTACTATACCAAAGTATAGAACAAATGAATATACAAAAGTCAAAGCAAAACTAGACCATATATCCATTACATAATATTCATAATCATTCTTTTTTCCTATCCTTGGTATATACAAAGATGCTAATATTAGAAATAACATAGTCGCTAGATATCTAGACATAGATACCATTCCATAATTTTTTATGAATACAAAATAATATAATATCAAAATTCCAGTGCCAATGCTATATAATAATATTGAAATTATTTTTTTCTTTTCAAAAAACCTCTCTATTAGTAACCCAATACATAGAGAAAAAGGAATTCCTAGCCCTATTACTAAATTAATTTTTTCTAATATTTCCTGATCATCTCCAGTTAAATGACTTTCATTCATATAAATTAAAAGTATAGTCAAAACTGTAGATATTGCTACTGTTATTGGAAATCTTTTGATACTCTTCCTTATACTTATTAAAGTTGATTTTACCCTATCAAAACTCTTCATGATATCAACTCCTTTCTACTATATAGTATATATTTACCCAACAAGAAAAAAAGTATTTGAAAAAATCAAATACTTTAGAAATCATGGTTTAATATTACATCTAATATTCCCTCTTTTCTCTCTATCCAGTCATCAAATGAATGTATATCTGTAAAGAGTTTTCCAATATTATAATTCAAAGATTTAATGCTGCAATC
Source organism: uncultured Tissierella sp. (assembly GCF_902479755.1). Taxonomy (NCBI): domain Bacteria; kingdom Bacillati; phylum Bacillota; class Tissierellia; order Tissierellales; family Tissierellaceae; genus Tissierella; species uncultured Tissierella sp. The sequence goes on from NZ_CABSQO010000021.1 coordinate 47,948, forward strand.
ACTTAAGAAATCAACATCAACTTCTTTCGAGAAAGTAGTGGCAATAGTCTCCAATACACAAGTAACTATTTCTTCTTTTTGAGATTCTTCTATATTTTTATTCTCTAATATCATCATCAAATTCTCATGGAATCTATATCTAATAAATATCATAAACCCTTCAAAATCTTCTGCATTATTCCCTTCTTCTATTTCAAATATTATCCTAAAAAATAAATTCCACCTAAAATCTTTATTTATTATTTCTAGGATACTACTCCCAATTTTTCTTGTAAAATCATCATTGAAAAAAATTTCCCTTTCAAAATTTATATATCTATTAAAGGATATATCATTTTTTCCTATATCATTCAGTCTATTTAATATTCGAAGGAAATTCACACTATAATTTTCTGATTCCTCAGGTCCACCTTTCATGAATATATAATTTACAATCACATCTGTAGACTTTTTAAAATCTACAACAAATCCAATTTCCTGTCTTATCTTAACTATATATATATCATGAATAATCTTTGATAACAATGCTTGTAATTGTACTTTTTTTGTTAAAGAATTACTTGCATCCATTCCATTAAGATGATTATAGACAAGCATTAACTGCCTATCAATCATAGATAAATTATCTTTTATTGAAGACATGATATCCCTAAAAAAGTCTTCAGTTAACATATAATTAAAATTCTTATAGAGTATTCTATGGTCAATTTCTCCCCAGAAAACATTTACTAAAGATTTTATCTGAAGTTCAAAGTTGATACAAGTACCATCTTTACAATACTTCCCATCAATTTTATATATTTCAAATCCATTCTTTTGCTTCTGAGGTTGTTTTTCGTCTAATTGTAACATAATATTAGAATTCAAAGGATTTGTATAAAAGCCATTTTCACATTTTATATCAAATAGTTTCATAATATCTTTATAAATTTTATTTTCATCTTCAATAAATCTACATTCAATTCTAAAACCTATTAAGTCAGATAAATTATTTAATAAATTCTCTGGTGTTTTATACTTTATGTAGAAATTATGCCTAAGTATTTTTTCTCTTAAACTCTCTGGAGATTTAATTCTGTAATTGACATTTAAAAAATGATCCTTTATAAAAAAACTATCTGTAAAAAATTTTTCTAAAGAATTAGCAACATTTTCTATACTTTCTTTTCTTTCTTCTATAAGTGCTAAAGTTTCATCTATAAAGTCAAACAATTCAAGTTTCATTCTCTATCCCCCTAAGGATTTTTTGTATATATAATATATACCATTTAATTATATCATAAAAAATAAGATATTAGTCCATAAAAAAGAGAAATCCCTTGGATTTCTCTTAATCAAATTTATCAAAATATATTAATTCTTCAGGTAAACCTTTTTCCATAAGAGCACTCACCATAGAGTCTATCATACCTGGATTTCCACAAAGATAAGCTTCTTTATTGTCTGAATTATCCAGATACTTATCTATAGCATTATTAACTCTACCTCTTTCTCCAGCCCAGTGATGTTCTTCTGTTATCCTTGATAAAGTAGGTATAAATTTAAAATCATATAGTTTTTCTTCTAATTCCCTAAAATAATCTAGTAAAAATAAATCATCTGGAGTTTTTGCACCAAAATAAAATCTTGCCTTTCTATTTATCTTATATTCTTTCATATGTTTAAGTATAGAAAGTATAGGTGCAATTCCTGTACCAGCTGCAACTAATATAACTTCTCTATCATTATCATCGTGGAAATAGAAATCTCCATAAGGACCATTAATTTGGACAGTATCTCCCACTTTTAAATATTTGTGTACATAAGTAGTACATTTTCCTCCAGGCACATATCCAATAAATAGCTCAATATAACTCTTATCCCCTGGAGAAGAAGCTATAGAATAAGCTCTATAAACTTCTTCATCATTACCTTCATAAAGTGGTGCTTTAAGCTGAATAAACTGTCCTGGTTTAAAATTAATTTCTTCTCCTTCAGGTAGTTTGATTTTCAATCTCTTAATTACGGAAGTCATATCTTCAATCTCTTCTACTGTTGCAAAATACTCTTTTACGTTAAATAACTCTTCCGGTATCTGAATTTTAATATTTTGTTTTACCTTACATTGACAAGAAAGTCTAACATTGTCTTTTAATTCCTCATCTGTTAGAAAAGGGGTTTCTGTTGGTAAAACAGGTCCTCCTCCATCAAGAACTTTTACTTTACAATATCCACAGGTTCCCTTCCCTCCGCAAGCAGAGGGAATAAAAATCTTTTCATCAATTAATGTGGATAATAGAGAAGATCCTCCATTAACGGTATATTCTTTATCTTCATTTATAACTAATTTTACTTCACCATAGTTCCCTATGGTTCTATCAGCAAGAGTAAGCAAAAAAGCGAATATAGCCGATATACCTGTAACAGCAGCTGTTGTTATAATTATTTCATTCATATTTTTTGCCCTCCTTATTGAATTTGGACTATGCCTGAAAAGCCTATAAAAGCCAATGCCATTAATCCAGTAATAATTAAAGTTATACCTGGGCCTTCCAGTCCTTTAGGAATAGATCCTTTCTTTATCTTTTTACGTATACCAGCTAAGGCCACTATGGCTAAAGTCCATCCAATTCCAGACCCGATGCTAAAACCAATTGATTGAAGAAAGTTATAGTTACGAATTATCATAAATAATGAAACCCCTAAAATAGCACAATTAACAGTTATTAATGGTAGAAATATACCCAATGCATAATATAGATTTGGAAGGTATCTTTCTACAATCATCTCTAATAGTTGCACAAATGCTGCTATACTAACAATAAAAACTATAAATCTTAAGTAATCTAAATGTAATGGCACCAAAACATAATGATATATAAGATAATTTATTATTGTAGTACAGGCCAGAACAAATGTAACAGCTTGGCCAAGCCCAAGGGAAGTAGGAATTTCCCTTGAAACCGCTATATATGAACACATACCTAAGAAATTACTAAATATCATATTATTTGTAAATATTGCCGCAAAGAATATGATGAAAGGATTAAGTTCTATCATGAGCTAACCACCTGACCTTTCTTCTCATCTTGTTTTTTCTCTTTTTCTTGAATAGTTTTAGTTATCCAAATGATAACTGCTAGGATAAAAAAGGCGGCTGGCGGCATTATCATAATAGTCCAAGGTGTCCACCATTCCCCTAATACTTGAATACCAAATATCGTACCAAAACCTAATAACTCTCTAAAAAATGCTATAGTTAATAGAACTAAGGTATAGCCTAATCCCGAGGCTACTCCATCCAAAAATGAAGGTATTGGAGGGTTCTTTTGTGCATACGCTTCTGCTCTACCCATTATTATACAGTTTGTAATGATTAACCCTACATAAGGTCCTAAAGCTTTACTCATTTCAGGCATATATGCTTTTAAGAAAATATCAACTATAATTACATAGGCTGCTATTATAAGTACCTGTACCATCATTCTAATATGTTTTGGAGTAAATGATCTAATTAATGATACCGTAAAAGATGATAATGCAGTGACAAAAATTAATCCTACTCCCATAATTAATGAATTTAACATAAGATTGGTTACAGCTAGTGCTGAACATATGCCTATTATTTGAACTAGTACTGGATTATCTTCCCATAGTCCCATCTTAAATATTTTTTTAGGGCTATCTCCTATCATTTCCTATTCCCCCTTTCTCTCTTTAATGAAATTATCTATGTCTTCATTTAAGAATTTACTCACAGATTTTGAAGTCAAAGTTGCACCAGCTATAGCATCTACATTTCCTCCAGGCGCTGGCTTATATATAATATAATTTCCATTCTGTGATCCTGTTATATCAATTCCTCTGAATTGTTCTTTATACCAATCCTCCGATATTCTACCACCTAATCCCGGTGTTTCACTATGAGAAGTAAAATCTAGCCCAAGAATTGTTGAATAGTCGGCCGAAATTCCAACATATCCTTCTATACTTCCCCAGAGACCAGAGCCATTTATGGGTACAGCATATCCTAGGATTTCTTGATTCTTATCATAATATACGTACATAGAATCATCACCAAACGGTATAGAGCCTATATTTTCCATAAAAGCTTCATTAATGTCATTGGGATTTTCAGATAGTGGCTCAATATCAAAAATATATAGAAGTTTCCTACTTAACTCAATTTCTTGATTAAATGCAATTTTATCAGCAGTACTATAATTTAAAAAAGCTAATATAAAAGTGAAAAAAGCAGTAATAATAATCATGAAAATTATTGGAAAACTAAAGGATTTCTTCATATTGCCACCTCTTCCTTTTTAGCCTTTGATTCTTTTCTGTATTTCTTATAAGCATTGACTCCCTCATCAATTATCGGTGCAAAGGTATTAGCTATCAGTATTGCAAACATCATACCACCAGCAAATAATGCATATCCCCTTATAATTACAGTAACTATACCTATAAGAATACCATATATCCATTTTCCTTCCTTTGTCTTCGGAGCTGATATAGGATCCGTTGCCATAAATACAGTACCAAATAATAATCCTCCAGCAAGTATACCAAAAATAGGATTAGGAATCTGACTATTACCTAATGCATAGAGGATACTACTTAGACCTGTAAATCCGATTAAAACACCAGCCATTATTTGCCAAGAAGCAACCTTCTTATAAATTAAGTAAATACCAGCTAACACTATTAAAACAGCAGATGTTTCTCCCATAGACCCTGAAACATTTCCAATGACTAGGTCCATTAAAGAGGCCATTTTTCCCGTATCTCTAAATAATAGCATAGGCGTGGCTTGGGATACTGCCTCTACTCCTTCAGTTATATAGGTACCTAATCCTCCTGGAAAACCTAAAGCTGCTTTTGACCATTCTATAGTCAAAGGGGTTGGGAAACACACATATACAAATGCTCTAGCAACTAAAGCCGGATTAAAAACATTTTTTCCAAAACCTCCGAATACTTCTTTTGCAAATAAAATACCAAATATAATCCCTGTTACTGCTATCCAATATGGCGTAGTAGGAGGCAATGTCAATGTGTATAAAATACAACTAACAAATACTGCCTCTGATACTTTTCTATTATATTTTTTTTCAAATATCCATTCTGTAGTTACTCCAGCAACTGTAACGATTCCTAAAAGTATCAAAGTTCTCCATCCGAAAAAATAGATTGATGCAAATATTATAGGTATTAAAGAAATAATAACTGTTCGCATCATCTTTTGTTTAATAAAATACTTTGAGAAATTCTTTAAGTTCAAAATAACACCTCCATATTTTAATGAGTTAATATATAGTATGATATATTCCCAATATTTTGATAAAATAACATTTGTTAACTATATTGATAATAAAGATACTATATTATTTAGAATAAGTTCTAAAAATACGGCATACTTATAGAAAATCCATAGGCATACAACACAAAGCACCTATGGATTTTCAAATATTTTAACTTATATTTATTTTAAATAATATCTTAATTATAATCTTATTAGCCTTTATAGTTTCTAGCTCTTTCTAATATATAAAATTATATTAAATATATAAACATACTTAAATACTTCTTTTATCTATCAACTCAAAAACTTGGCTATTACATTTAGAGCATCTTTTCAGCTTTAATTCTTCTATGGTTCTAAATTTCTCTAAACTTCCTACCTTCAGCATCTCTCCACATTTTTTACATTTATATAGACGTGCCGTGGCCCTAAGTTCTCCAGTATAGATAGCTCCTTCATAAGAGTTCCCCACTAATGCTTTACTATTATTAGTGGTTTTAAGAATTATCATCTGCCCTATATTACCAATTATTTCTGCTCCTTCATAGGTGTTAAATCTAGTTATTATCTCTGAAACTACAAGACCCATTTTCAAAAAGTTCTTTTGCATATCTAACTCAAAATCTGGAGATTTATGAGCATAGGAAAGATATATAAAAAGTCCGCTTTCATCATTTAAAGCTTCTATTCCCCTTGAAAGAAATAAGTTCATTCCCTCAAGAGTATAAGGAGGATCTGTAAAAAAACAATCAAACTGCTTTTTAAAATCTTTTGATAGTTCTTTTCTAAAATCTATATATTCACATTTGATAGGAAGATTTTCTTCTATAGCTATATTATTTATATAGTTAATAATCCTTTTATCTATATCCATTACTGTAATGGAAGTCTTATATTTTATAGAAGTTTTGTAAAGCTTTCTCAATAAAAATCCTATAGCTATACTAACTAAATCATCATCACCTATGCATAAAATCTTTTTTCCTATTAACGTATGATTTTTAATACATAATACTGCTCTTTTAATTGCTGTATCTATACTACACTTTGATTGATCAATAGTAACATCTACCTGAGGACGATTTTTAAAAATTATATTTAATTCTTCTCTTATTTCAATAATCTCCTTATGATCTTTCCACGGTTCTGTCAATAGTTTAATATATAAATTTTTATTTATATTCTTAAATCCCAATTCATCTTCTATAAACGCTTTCCCTTCTGAAGTAAGTCTTATTCCTCTATCTTGAATAAGTATTTTTCTCTTTATAAACTCTTTCTTTATGGCAGCAACTATTGGGATGGGTAAAAGCATATTTCTTCCCAATTCTTTAGTAGAAATTCCCTCTTTAAAATATATATTTATTAATATGTTCTCTATAACATTTTTTCCTTCTTCTATTTTTATATTTTTATTTACTTCTTCTATATAATTAAACATCATTATAACCCTCCATATAATATATTAAGTTCTAAAGGACTAAGGTAGAAACTACTCATGACGGTTATATTCAAACTAATATTTAAAAGTAAAATAGAAACTTCAACAAAAAAGACCATAGCAACACAAAGTGTCACTACAGCCTTTTTATAACTTAAAATATACACCAAGAACTAATATCCTCTTTAATTATAAAATAACAATAGTAATTAAAAGAAAGTATATTACTATTATGACTATAAGAGAATATATAATAATTTTGGGCATAAAAAAACCGTACAAAAGCACGGTTTTTACAATATATCATAAGGTCTAATGATTTCCGTGTTCCTAACTTACTCTTAAAAAACCGTCAACAAATAAACCTAAACACTTCTAGGTTAAAGTTTTTTAAGATTCAACTATTTAGTTGATTTAGTTAAGAACAAACGCTGACATCAACTTCTCTCCCTTACTTGTTTCTATAATTTATTTACTACAATTTACATTATAGCATATATATAAATATATAACAATTATAAATATGATTTTTCATATAATCTTTTTAGTTTTTTACAATAATTTTCTTTATTATATTTACATATTATTTACTACTTCATATTTTTGTTTTAATTCATTTGTCTTATCCAAATAAGCTTGTTGTTGCTTCATTCCAAGTACTTGATCAGTTATTTGAGCCTTAACTTCATCAAATGTGCTCATAGTTTCTTTATTCTTGGCTGTTAATTTGATTATATGATACCCAAACTGAGTTTTTACTGGCTCTGAGATAGTATCTACTTCCATATTAAAAGCTGCTGTTTCAAACTCTGGAACCATTTGTCCTTTAGTAAATTCACCTAAGTTTCCTCCTTGCTCTTTAGAAGGACATGATGAATAATTTATCGCAGCGTCTTCAAAAGAAAGACCTTCATTTATCTCTTTTATAATATCTTTAGCTTTTTCTTCATTATCTACTAAAATATGACTAGCAACTACAGTTTCAGGTTTATGAAAATTATTTTTGTTTTGATTATAAAAATCTAATATCTCTCCCTCTGTTACCGTGATTTCAGATAAAATATTATTTAGGGCATATTGTTTAAGTAATCCCTCTTTCAACCTTTCTAGTTCTTTAGTGAAATCTTCTTTTTTATCCAAGCCATTTTCTAGAGCATTCAAATATATTAATTCCTGATTTACTAACTCATCTACTACCCTTTTAATGCCTTCCGGCGATTGAAACTGCATTGCCATTTGAGGCCCCAAATCATTAAGGAATCTAAGTACAGTATCCTCTGTTATCTCTTTACCATTAACTACTGCAAGAACTCTCTTTTCACTCATATGTATTCTCCTTTTATTTAAATTTTTAATACATTTCCCTGTTCTAAATAATCAATAAATCTTTTATCTTCAATAATATAAAACCTCTTAAAGATATATCTTTAAGAGGTTGTGAGTATCCATTTACTATAGAATAGTGATGTTTTCAGCTTGTAGACCTTTAGCGCCTTCTACAACGTTGAATTCAACTTCTTGACCTTCTTCTAAAGTTTTGAATCCTTCTTTGTTGATTTGTGAGAAGTGAGCGAATACATCGTTTCCTTCTTCAGTAGTAATAAATCCAAATCCTTTTTCTGCATTAAACCATTTTACTGTACCTTTCATTGCATATACCTCCGAAATTTTATTTCTTTAATTCTTTGTAAAAATACCAACAATAAAATTTCTTTACTATATGCAGATAAAATTCTGAACCTGTAGAAATTATTGTGTATTGATTATTTACTTCCGAATTAAAGCTACACCCTAATCTTAACACACTCTAAGATAGATTGCAACTACATTTTATATCTTTTTTAACAAATCTAGAGCTTAATTTGTCTTAATACCATAATAAATTTTCAAACTATTTTGGTATTCTCAAATTGGAAAAATCAACTATTTCCCTCATATATTCCTCATCCATTAATGGTGAAGATAGTATATAATCTGCAGACGATCTATTGGTTGCTATAGGTATATCATATAAAACAGCAATTCGAAGTAAGGCTTTCACATCTGGATCATGAGGCTGAGCTTCCAAGGGATCCCAGAAAAAAATTACCATATCAATTTTCCCCTCAACAATACGAGCTCCTATTTGCTGATCTCCACCCAACGGACCAGATTTAAAAGCTTTCACTGGTAAATCTGTACTATCTGATATTCGCCTGGAAGTAGTTCCTGTACCACATAAAAAGTGTTTTGATAAAATCTCTCTATTTTCTTTTACCCAATCTATCAGATCATCTTTCTTATTATCATGAGCAATAAGAGCTATATTTTTTTGCTTTTCCATTCTTATTTTCATCATTAGCACCCCTCAAACTTAATACATTTAATATTAAATTTTTATTTTAAATATAGTATACCTATTTTATCATTAATTTGGGCAAAATTATATAGAGTAATTCACTTAGTTTTGACTAAAATATAACAAAACTTTATTTTACTATTCTTTAGTGTTATTATAATGATGTGAATATATCTTACATCGTTATTCAAATTTAATAAAATTCAATAAACAAAGGAGCGTTTTAAATGAACTCTATGATTCAAAAGTATGTAACACAAGAATTTATGACCGAAGCAGAAGGTAACTATATTGAAGAAGCTATTGCTAAAAAAGAATCTGTTATTGTATCTGGACATAGATCAGCAGGTATAAGACCATTGATGGCTACCCTAATGGCAGTAGCAAAAGGTAGTTTTACATCAGTTCAAGTAAAAGGGTTTGAAGATTTAAATAGTGATGTTGAATATTTTCTTATTCCGGGCCTAGATAATTTGGATTTTGAAAAATTAATTGGTGAAGCCATGGCAAAACCAAACACATCATTTGTAACTCTAAAAGAACCTGAACATCCTTATTCAATTCTAAAATTATTAAAAGATGTTTATAAACTAACGGGAGATACTTCTAAAATATATCATCTTGTAGAATGTGCTAAGATTGATAATGTACCAAAATTAACTAAAATCACAAAAATGAACTTAGATGAAAAAGGGAAGATAATAAAAGTAGATTTTGAAGGATAATAAATAAGTTAGGTGATATCACCTAACTTATTTATTTATATTTTTCCACTTAGTTACACCCATGGAATGGTTGTCTTTATTATCCTTATCTAAAATATTATGGAAGTATTTATGTAAATCATCTGATTTATTTATTTCATTACTTCCAGATAATATGGTATTACCATAGGTAGTTTCTTTTTTATACAAAATTTCAAATTCATCTAGCATATAGTTTTCATAAATATATTCAGGGATAGTTTCCAGCATCCAAGAAAGATATTTAGTATTATTTACATGATTATTGTAATCAATATCTGATCTTCTCACATGAAAATCAATGTATTCTTCTATTTTTATCTCTTTTTTGAAATCATAAAAATCATCAAAGGTTTTCTCTTCTATGGGATTGATTGCTTCAATAAATTCAACTGGTACTCTAATAGGTCTCTTTTTTTCCATATTTAAAAATATCCAAACCGTAGATGCCCTTCCTATTTCTATAGCTTTTTCATCGTATATAATAAATTCTCTAGTAGCATAAAATTTATCGACCCCAGAAGTCCAAGTCTCAATTGTTATATTTTCTTTCACATTTGGATATCTGTGGATTTTAACCTTCCATCTATTTAGCATCCAGCCATAGTTTAGAGCTTGTAGCTTATCAACACCAAATCCAATATGATCTGTATGAGCCCCCGATGTCTCACCCAAATATGTAAGTATTGCTATAGGTGTAGCTCGTCTGTATTTATCTGCATCATAATATGGTATCTGAAACATTTTTCTATATTTAGACATTAATCTATCACTCCTTTAAATATGCCAATAATTATATTATATATCATAACTCTTATGTATAAAATAGAATGTCAAATTTCATTTTTTGTAAGAAGTACTTCTATCAAATCACTAATATATTAATAAAGCCTTTCTTAAATCATATTCAAAGCTAAGTTTAAATTAGGAGAAATATAATCAAAAAGTAGAAATTTCCTATTCCTTATAAAAAACAGCCTATAAAAGGCCACTTTTATGTTACATTTCTAATCCATTTTTTAGATTTAACTCTTGGTAAACCTATAACAGCCTTAACTATTTCTTCAAAGGAAACTAATATAAAAACAATATAAACAGGTAACTTTAATAATAAAACTCCAATAAATGCTAAAGGAACTCCTATTAACCATACAGCTCCCATTTCAAGATACATAGAAAAACTAGTATCCCCTCCACCTCTGAGGACTCCTACAATCAATGTAGAATTAAATGTTCTTATAAAATAAAATATTCCTGCAACCATTAATAATTTTCTAGATAAATTGTACACATCTAATTCCAAATTTCTAAATAATTTTAAAGTTAAGTCAGGTGTTAAACCTAAAATCACCCCTAAGGCCAATCCTGCTATAGTTGACATAGTTAAAAATTGAATTGCATAATTATATGCCTCTTCTTCATCTCCAGCACCAATCTTATTACCAACCATAACAGTACAAGCATTAGCTAATCCTCTTACCATTACAAAAAAAATATTTTGAATAGTACTTGCAACTTGCACTGCAGCAGTTGCTTCTGCTCCCATTCTAGCATAAGCTGCAGAATACATAACTTGTCCCAATGCCCAAAATGTTTCATTAATTATCACAGGGTAAGTAGTCTTTAGATATCTGTTAACAAATTCTTTTGTCCAATCTGTTAATTCCCTTAGGGTAGCAGCTAGAGGTTTTATACCTGTATATACAAAATAAAGAATAAAACTAATTTCAACGATTCTCGCAATTAATGTTCCATAAGCCGCTCCTTTTACTCCCAATTCCGGAAAACCAAAATGTCCAAAAATAAGTAAATAATTAAATATTGTATTAGTTATAAATGATATAGCTGAAACAACCATAGGCATTTTAGGCTGTCCAATACTTCTAGATGCTATACTGAAAGCAAAGCTTATACCAGTTATTATATATGACAAAGAAACTATTCGTAAATAATCACTTCCTAGCCTAACTACTATTTCTTCCTTAATAAAAAATCTCATAACTATCTCTGGACAGAAGAAAGCCACCATGGTAAAAATTAATCCAGATAAGGCACTTAAACTCACTGCTAACCCTAATACTCTTTTAATATTTTCTGTATCATTTTTACCCCAAAATTGAGATATAAATATTGAAGAACCACTATTAATTCCAAAAATAATTAAAGAGTAAAAAAAGAATAGTTGATTTGCTAAACCTACTGCTGCTATACTTGATTTACCTAATTCAGATATCATTAAAGTATCCACCATATTTAGCGAAGAAGTTATCAAGTTTTGTAATGCGATTGGAATTGCTATTATCAGCATATCCTTTAAGAATTTCTTATCCTTCCAAAATTGCTTCATTTATGACCTCCGATAATATAATGTTAAATAAATGTATTATATTTAGATAATACCATTATTTCATTATACAATATTTATTCTAAATTGAATATACTTAATTCCGCTAAATGAATACTAATAAATAATGGCACTCAACTTAATGAGTACCATTATTTATTATCTCCTACCATATCTTGTATGATCATTTCCTAAATAATTTACATTTGCATAAATTTTTACCATATTACTATTATCCTCATGCTCAATTTGAATATCAGTAGGTCTTCCATCATCTCCTCTTCTTTCAAAGTGATGATTTATAATCTCTAAGGCTATTTTTTCACTATACTGTCCATTATATACCTTATTATAATCATCTGCTGGCATTTCTAATACAGATCTATGAACTCCATCTTTAACAATCCTTTTTTCGATAATATTATTAAATAACATTTTTATAACCTCCATTGTCGTTATTTTAGAAGCTAAATTAAAACTCCTTTATAATATCTTTTCTATAAAGAAGTTTTTTATGTTACTTTTTATATATAAAAAATTGTTTATTGATTTAAATCTGTCCCATAAACATTTGTACCATAAATGATACTACTACAACAAAAAGAGAGATAATAAAGCCATGTAACATTGGTAAAAACCCAGATTTTGATACTTCTTTAAAGTTCGTTTTTAATCCAATTGCTCCTAAAGACATGACCATAAAAAATTTGCTTACAGTAGAGATTTTAGTACTATCTGAAGCAGAGATAATCCCTAGACTTTTTACGCCAACCATAACCAAAAATATCACAATAAACCATGGAAATATCTTTTTTAAATCAATTTTTTCTTTTTTCGTGCTACTTATATTATGCTTAGAGTTTAATCTCTCGTTAATAAATGAGAATACTAATACTGCGGGTACTATAGATAATGTTCTTGTAAGTTTAACTATTAATGAAAAGTTTCCAGCTGCATCTGAAAATGCATATCCTGCTGCTACAACAGATGATGTATCATTTACAGCAGTTCCTGTCCACAATCCATACCCTAAATCACTCATTCCAAAATACCTTCCTGCTATTGGAAATAATACCACCATAACTATATCAAATATAAAGGTAGCAGAAATTGCATAGGCAATATCATTTCCCTCTGCATCTATAGTGGGTGCAATTGCTGCAACTGCAGAACCTCCACATATTCCAGTACCTGCTGAAATAAGCCCAGAAAGCTTCCAATTCATGTTAAATAATTTCCCCAAATAATATCCACCTGCAAATGCAGCAAATAACGTAAATGTCATAACAATTAGCGAATACTTTCCAACTTCAAATACTTGAGAAAAACTTAGAGTTGCGCCCATTAAAATAATAGCTAGTCTTAACACCTTTTTAGAAACAAAACTTATTCCATCATTTAAAATATTATAATTTGATATAATCGGATTAATTGCCATGCCTAAAAGTAAAGAAAAAACCCCTGCACTAATGAGTTTTCCTGGGATAAGATCACTAATGAACATTGATACATAAGCTAGAATAACTGTTAATAAAATTCCTGCTGAATACTTTTTGATAAACTTCATATCATTTACCTCCCTTTATTTTATACTATTGATTCTATTGCTACATTAGTATAAAATCAAATTATGATTTATTATATATCAATAAGTTAAGTTTATATATGGAGGATATAATGATTGATTTTAGATTAAAGACTTTCCTAACATTATGCAAAGTATTAAATTATACTAAAACTGCTGAGATTTTGCATATCACGCAACCAGCTGTATCACAACATATTAAATACTTGGAGGATAATTATAATGTAAAGTTATTCCACTACGGTGGCAAAAGTCTAGAATTAACGGAAGCTGGAAAAATACTCTATAATTTTACTCTTGCAATGCAAGCAAGTTCTGATAGACTTAGGCTTATGTTGACCACTCCTAAAATTAATAATTATCCTATAACTTTTGGTTCAACTTTAACTATTGGTGAATATACAATGTCTAATTTACTTATAAAATTAATATCTGATTTTCCACATATCAACGTTACAATGGAAGTTGGCAACACGAAAATTCTGCTAGAAAAATTACGAGATGGAAAAATCGATTTTGCTATATTAGAAGGTCATTTTGATAAGTCGGAATATAATTCAATGTTTTTTTCTACTGAACCTTTTATAGGAGTATGTTCTCCTAATCATCCTTTTGCAAGCAAAAATATTTCCTTTCAAGATATTTTTGAGGAGCGGTTAATCCTTAGAGAGAAAGGTTCTGGAACAAGAGATATTTTTGAACAGATTTTATATGAACATAATATTACAATGAAAAATTTCAAAAAAATAACTCAAATCGGAAATATGAGCATGATAAAAGAATTAGTAATAGAAAATTTAGGAATTACATTTTTATATAAGGAAGCCGTTAAAAGAGAGCTTAGTGATGGCAGTCTTATAAAAATAGATTTAAAAGACTTTGATGTGGAAAGAGAGTTTAATTTTGTATTTTTAAAAGATAGTCTACATCATAAAGAATATCTTGATTGGTTTAACTATTTTATTTCAATTAGATAAATATAAAAGCTAGAACAAGAGGATCTTTTATTCTAGCTTTTTATATATACCTAATCTAAATTAATTACCTAAAAATCTATCTAACAAACCCAGAGAACTTAGTAATACTATAAATATGGCGACTGGTGCTACATACTTGATGAGTATAGTCCAGAATTTTTCAAGCTTAAAGCTTACTCCTGGGCTCTTCTTCACCTCAGCAATAGCCTCATCTACACCCCAAATATATCCTATGAATATTGCCATTAAAAATCCACCTACAGGCATTAATATATTAGATGTAAAGAAGTCTAAAGTATCAAAAACTCCTTTATTGAATAATGGAATATGAAAATCAGCCATAGGCCCCATGGATAAAGAAGCAAATATGCCAATTATAAACATAAGAGATGCAAATATGGTTACAGCCTTATTCCTAGACCATTTACGCTGATCAATTCCATATGATACAGCTACTTCTAGCAGTGAAATAGAAGACGTAAGAGCTGCAAAGAAGACTAATACAAAGAAAATCACCCCAAATACGGTTCCTAAAGGCATAGCTTCAAATACTGCCGGCAATGTTACAAACATAAGTCCAGGACCTTGACCTGGTTCAAATCCAAAAGCAAACACTGCTGGAAGAACAGCAAAACCTGCTAATAGTGCTACTGCCGTATCAAGTCCAGGTATTATTAAAGCATTTTTCTCTAGATTTTCATCACCTTTTAGATAACTACCATAGGTAATCAGCGCGCCCATACCTAATGATAATGAGAAGAATACCTGCCCTAAAGCATCAACTAAAACCCTTGCATTAAATTTGCTAAAATCAGGCTTTAAATAATAAGAAAGTCCTGCTGAGGCTCCATCAAGAGTTATAGATCTTACAGCTACTATAATAAGCATAACAAATAATGCTGGCATCATCACTTTACTTGCCTTTTCGATTCCCGCGGATATACCTTTAAAAACTATGGCTACAGTTAGTAACATAAATATTCCATGATATATTAGAGGCTCTACAGATGCTCCAGTGAATCCAGTAAAATATGTAGCCTTATCTGATGCTATACTTCCTAATAAAGTTGCAACAATATATTTAATAACCCAACCACCAACTACACTATAATAAGACAAAATTAAAAATGCAGTTAAAATTCCGATGAAACCTAGAAAACCCCAGTTTTTATTTAGCTTTTTGTATGCTCCATAAGGGTCAAGGTTTGTTTTTCTTCCTATGATCATTTCTCCTAGCATCATAGTAAATCCTACTAATACAACTATCAGTAGATATACCACGACAAACACGGCACCACCATTTTTACCTGCTAAATATGGAAACTTCCATAAATTGCCTAGTCCTACTGCTGAACCTGCTGCCGCCATAATAAAACCAAAACTTGATCCCCACGATCCTCTTTCTTCTTGGCTTTTAACCTTGTTGTCCATAATATCCCTCCTTTAATATTTTTTTATATTATATTTATGAGTTTAAATGATTATACTACATTTAAGCATTAAAGTAAACGAATATTTAGACTATTCTGTAAGTTTATTTTTTATCAAAGTTTAACTCCAAAATATAAATTCTAAAGCCCTTAATGGTATAATTATTATCTTTCCATTAAGGGCTAATCTTTTCTGTTGTTTTTATTCTATAGATTTTATAATATTTTCCAATATTGGATTAAAAATTTTATCTATAATTTTATCTGAATCTTCGTAGCTATTATTAGAAATACTGCTTATTTCCTTGACCATAGGAATCTCTCCCAGAAGCTTTAGATTCATATCTTCTAAAAATTCATTTATATTTTCTGTATCATATATTTTTATCTTTTCATTACAATTTGGACATAAGACATAACTCATATTTTGTATAACACCTATTATGCTTATATTCATTTTCCTAGCCATATTTACTGCCTTAGCTACTATCATTGAAACCATATCTTGGGGTATTGATACCATTATCAGTCCATTAATTGGTATTGAATCCATTACAGTCAATGCTACATCTCCTGTTCCTGGTGGCATATCAATAATAAGATAATCTAATTCCTCCCATAATACATCTGTCCAAAACTGTCTAACAGCCGTTGAAATAATCGGTCCTCTCCATATAACAGGTTGATTTTCATCTTCCATCAGTAAATTAAAGGACATAACTTTAATCCCATCCTCAGTCTCTACTGGATAAAGAAAATTCTCCGTAGATTCTACCTCTGCATCTTTAATATCAAGTAATCTTGGAATACTTGGCCCTGTAATATCAGCATCAAGGATTCCTACCTTGTACCCTTTTTTCCTCAATTCCTTAGCTATTAAAACAGATACAGTAGATTTTCCCACTCCACCTTTTCCACTCATTACACCTATTACTTTATTTATCTTATTTAATGGATTGTTCTCTATCATACAGCCATCCTTAGGTTTTGAACAGGAACTTTTGGATGGACAATTGTTGCAATTTGCCATAATAGTCTCCTTTCTCAGTTAATTTATTTATTATATCCTAGTAAACATTTCTAATCCACAGATTTTAATGATTCTACCATCTCTACATTCTTAAGTTTATAATACATTGCAAGATTTACAAGAATTGCAAAAATTAAGGTTAATAGTATTGAGAAAATATAGCTTTTTAATTCTAATTTTAATCCAAACATTATATTTTCCATTTCAACTGTTGTCATTATAAACTTATGCAAAAATATTCCCATAACGAGACCTGCTAAAGCTCCAATAATAGTCAATATTGTGTTTTCTCTATAGATATATACTGATACCTCATTATCATAAAATCCTAAAACCTTTATAGTTGCAATTTCTCTTATTCTTTCAGATATATTGACATTAGTTAAATTATATAAAACTACAAAAGCTAAAGCTCCAGCGGAAATAATCATAACTAAAACTACATAGTTTAAACTTTTAATAGTATCTTCAAAATTTTCCTTAATTGAAGTATTAAAACTAACACTAGAAATGCCTTCTTTTTTTATCAATTCTCTTGATAATTTATCTTCAAATTCTTTAGAAGTATCAGATAGAATTCCAATAGCTTCATTGAATTTTACTTCTTTTTGAAATATTTCATCATAATAATTGGGAGATAAATATACATAATTAAATGTATAGTTTTCTGTAATCCCAGTTATTCTTACTTTAGCCTTATCATCTTCATTGTTAATTAGGGTTATTTCATCTCCTATATCTACATTTAGGCTTTTACTCACCTGCTCGGTAATTACCACTCCCTTTTCTTCTATGTCAATTTCCTTTTCATCCTTACGTCTTTGCAAATGAATAAAATTATCTATATTTGTTATATCCTTTGGGATAATTATTGATATATCTTTTTTTAAGCTACCTGAATCTAGAGCTCCACTTTCCTTTGAAATAAGTTCATAAGACTTTATCTTATCATTATTCTCTAGATGTTTTATCCCCTCAGTTTCTAATCCTACAGTCATATCATAGGTAAATAACACTCCATATTGCCTATCTACTACAGTTTTAATAGAATCTCTTATTCCAAATGCTGTAAGCATTAAAGCAGTACAACCTGCTATTCCAAATACAGTCATAAAAAATCGTCTTTTATATCGAAATATATTTCTAATAGTTACTTTATAACTAAAGTTAAATCTGTTCCAAATGAAAGGTATATTTTCAAGGAGTATTCTTTTCCCTAACTTCGGAGCCTTTGGCCTCATTAGAGATGCTGGATTTTCTCTTAACTCATTATTACAAGCAAGAAATGCAGTAGTAGTAGTCAATCCTATAGCCCCTAAAGATATAAAAGTGGCTAAACTTACATTAAATCTAAGAGTTATAGATGGTAATATATACATTATTCCATAGGCATTGAAAATAACAGTTGGAAATAATGTATATCCTATTCCAATTCCTATTATACATCCTAATATTGTTGCGGCTAAAGCATAAAAGATGTATTTAAAGGCTATATCCCATCTCCCATAACCTAAAGCCTTTAAAGTTCCTATATTTATCCTTTGCTCATCTACCATCCTCGTCATAGTAGTCAAACATACTAATGCTGCAACCAAAGCAAAGAAAACTGGAAATACTTTAGATATGGCATCAATACGATCCGCAGCCCCACCATAATCTACATATGAATAATGAGATTTTCTATTTAATACATACCATTTCCCCTTTTCAATTTTCTTTATCTCTTTTTCTCCATCCTCAATTTTTTCCCATGCCTTTCTTAATTCTTCGTCTACTTTTTCCTTTGAATCATTATATTCTTTTTCTCCCTTTGCCAAATCTATTTTTCCTTTATCTAATTTTTCTTTAGCCTTTTTAATCTCTAAAAGCCCTTCTTTTTCACCTTTTATAAGATTTAACTTTTCATTCTCTAATTTTCCCCTTGAAGAAGCTAATAAATTTTTACTTTGATTAAGTTCTTCCTCACCTTTTATAAGTTCCTTTTTATTTTTAGCCAAATCTTTCTTTCCATTATCTACAGCTTCTTTCGTCTTAGCTAAAATCCCCAATGTAGTTTGTAAATCTATGTTTAGTTTTTCCTTTTCTTCCTTTGGCAATAAAGGATTTTTTAGAGCATCATTAATTTGTGCTATCTTTCCTTCTAATAGAGTTATACTTTCCTCTCCTTTTTTTATTTCTTCTTCAGCTTTTTTGAAACCTTCTTCAGCTAATGATTTTTTTTCATTAAAAGCTTCGAGCCCTTTTCTGTACTCCTCTTCCCCTATTAATAATTCCTTTTCTGCTAATTCAATCTTTTCTTTACCTTCTTTAATAGATAAATTAAACTTCCTTTCATTATCTTTAAGTTCTTTTTCACCATTACCTATGTCTTTTTTAGCATTCTCTATTTCCTCTAAAGCTTCCATTAATTTTTCTTCAGCTTTAGCTTTTTCATCAAAGTATTCTTTTTTACCTTCTGTTATCTTGTCTTCTGCCTCTGATAAAATTTCTCTATATCTTATTTGTTCTCTATCTTTGGCTAGTTCCTTTACCTTATCTGTAATTGGATTGATTACATCAAAATATTCATCTTTATATGAATTCAGTTCCCTGGCACCTTCCACAGTAATATATATATCTGTATATATATCTAATATAAAGTTTTCTTGAGGAATCATAATGAAATCTCTTACTTGCCCATTCCCAATATTACTGCTGCCTTTTTCGAAGGATAAATAGTATGGAGTCTGAACAGCACCTACTACTATAAATTCAGTATTTTTTAGACTATCAGATAAAGGTTCTTCTTTTCCAGAAAATAGTTTGATTTTAGAGCCTATAGGTACTCTCAAGAAATTCTCTTTCCCTGCTTCAATTACACATTCATTAGATTTCTCCGGCAACCTTCCCTTTACTAATTTCACACCATTTATCTGTTGTTCCGATGAAAATCCATGTACTCTGAGTACAACTTCTTTCTCCTTATATTCTGCCAATGCATCAATAGTGTAGGTTCCAAAGCTTTCTTTTACACCTTTAATTTTACTTATTTCACTTAGATCATCTTTAGTTAAACCTAAAGTTGACACTACTCTTATATCCATTAAATTGTACTCATCATAATATTTATCAGCTGTATATTCCATATCTTCTGGAGCAATTTTAACGCCTGAAAAAAATGCCACTCCCAAAGCTATAATTGCTACAATAGATATAAATCTACCTAATGACTTTTTGATATCCCTTAAAACATCTTTTGTTAGTGCAGTTTTTTTCACTACCATTCAATCCTTTCTACTGAAATAGGATTGCTATTTATGGTTTGACTTTCTATCATACCATTTTTAACTCTTATAACTTTATCTCCCATTGGAGTTATAGCTAAGTTATGAGTTATCACGACTACGGTCATCCCTCTCTCTCTACAAGTATCTTGTAGAAGTTTTAATATAGACTTTCCTGTATTATAGTCTAATGCTCCCGTTGGTTCATCACATAAAAGTAGCTTCGGGTTTTTAGCCAATGCCCGTGCAATAGCCACTCTCTGCTGTTCACCTCCTGATAACTGGGCAGGAAAGTTTTTCTTCCTGTCATTTAATCCTACTGCATCTAATACTTCTTCTGTATTTAAAGGATTATTACATATTTGAGTTGCAAGTTCTACATTTTCAATAGCTGTTAAATTTTGAACTAGATTATAAAACTGAAATACAAAACCTATATCATGTCTTCTATAGGTTATAAGTTCCTTATTTGAAAAAGAACTTATTTCTCTTTTATCTACTACGACCTTTCCAGATGTTGCTGTATCCATACCTCCCAATATATTTAGTATTGTGCTTTTTCCTGCCCCACTAGCTCCTGCTATAACAACAAACTCCCCTTTGTCAATGGAAAAATTTGCTCCAGATAGAGCTTCTATTTTCACTTCTCCCATTTGATATAATTTTCTTACATTTTGAAATTCAATATATTTTTCCATCTTTGTCTACTCCTTAACTAATGATGTATATTTTTTATTTTTAAAATACTAGATTTAATAATAAAGATATTTATAATATAGAGTTTATCATATTTTACTAATATGTTAACCATAATTTGCAAAAGAAAAAGCGATTAATTTAAATAATCGCTTTTTTCATCTTATTATTTTAAATCATATTAGCATAGATAGAAACTGCATCTCTTAAAAATTCCGCTAGCCCTGGCTGCTCCTTATCATAATATTCTTTAAATCTTTCATCCTCAACATACATTTGAGCAAGATTAGCATGTGCTTCTTTAGTATAAGAATCCCAGAAATAACTTAGCCACTGACGATGTAAATCTACTGCTTTTTGTGCTAGTTCTCCTCCTGGATTCTTAGTATCATATGCTAATTTTAATGTCTCTATCACATTAGAACCAAGTTTCTGTAACTCTTTATATTGTTC
The DNA here is from genome assembly GCF_902479755.1 of uncultured Tissierella sp. Lineage (NCBI taxonomy): Bacteria > Bacillati > Bacillota > Tissierellia > Tissierellales > Tissierellaceae > Tissierella > uncultured Tissierella sp. The sequence goes on from NZ_CABSQO010000021.1 coordinate 69,532, forward strand.
TTCAGTCATGTTTCTTAGCATTTTATTTGATTTATCTACTTGCTCATCTCCATATTTCTCTCTAGCTTCTTTTCCAAACCTCTCTTCATTATCACTAATCATTTTTTGTTTAAAACCTTCAAACTTTTCTTTATCACTCATTTTAATTCTCCCTTCTTTTAATGCTATAGTCTTCTCTACATTAGCTATTAACAAATCTATTTGATTTCTTTTTTGAAGGAGTTTTTCACGATGTTGTATAAGTGCAGAGGATTCGTCAAAAGAAACTGATGTCACTATCTTTTTTATACTCTCTAAATCCATATCTAATTCTCTATAGAATAATATCTGTTGTAATCTATCAACTTCTTTATTACTATATATTCGATATCCTGATGAATTAATTCTTGCCGGCTTAAGAATTCCTATCTCATCATAATATCTAAGTGTTCTACTGCTAATTCCTGCTAGATTAGCCAACCTTTGCACTGTATATTCCATTTCATTCACCTCCTTACAAGTTTACTATACACCTTTACGTTACGTCAATGTCAATAGTTATCCTTTATTTCTGTAATATATAATCTCAATAAAGTTAATAATATTAAATAACCTAAAACTAAATCTTGATATCTTAGAAAGGGATGTGAATTATGGATACTAATGAATATTTAGTATGTACCGAATGTAAAGGAGTCTATTTTGAAATTAAGAGGGAAGCTACTTATTTATATACATACAAATTAGAAACACCTTTGACAAAGAATTTAAGTGATAAAGATGAAGCATTACCCTTTTTATTTGATAATAGAGAATTATTAAATAGTAATGAATATATTGAATGCAGAAATTGTGGTGCAATATATCCCTATGACTTACATAGTAATAATAACATTCATTTTACAATTGTTCAAAAGGCAGCGCGATCTGACATTATTGAGGAGCCCGAATTTCTTGGTTAAATATATTAAAGCTAGTTAGGAAAATATAAGATTTCCTAACTAGCTTTAATATTTAATTTAAATTATCGTGTCTAAATAATCCTGAGGTTTTATTAACATCCATAACAAACATTATGCCCTTACCTGGTTCATCAAGATGCATAGCTTCTTTTATAGACTTTATTATATTATCTGATTTTTCTCTTTCAACTATTGTCATAACTATTTCTTTCTCCGGTTCAATATTCATGGAAAAGAACATAATATTTTCATGTATGCCTGAACCTCTCGCATTAATAATAGTTGCCCCTCTGGCTCCTGCTAAAGTAGCAGCATCTACAACTTCTTCTCCAAGTCCTCTCTCTACTATAGTAAAAATCACTTCATATTCCATATCATCTTTTCCTCCTATTCTCAGGTCCATATCAGACTTGCCATAACTTTTTACACCTAAAACCTTCTTTACAGGTAAAGAGAAGATTATTCCATGATTAGGTTTATTTAAATGAAATTTTTCAGTTAAGACTTCATGAATCTGATCCTCAAGTTTATCTTCTGAAACCATTAACACTATTTCTTTCTTTACTTCGTCAAGTCCCAATATTTCTAAAATATGATTTTTAACTGTTCCTCTTCCTAGAAAAATAGTCCCTCCTGCTACACCAATTTTTTTTGCTTCCTTTAGAATTTTACTTCCATTGCCTAAGTTTACTATAACAACAGATAAAACTAATTCTTTATTAATCATATCTAGTTCCAATTTAGTTCAACTCCTTTTTTCCAGCCTTGCGTTCATATATTAGACCTAATATTTGTATAGCAATTAAAGGCGTCAATGCTACCATGGCAATTACACCAAAGGCATCCATTAATACATCCGCACCCTCTATTGCTTCTGCTACACCTTGAGCAAATGCCAATATAAAAGTAGCGGTCATTGGACCAGAAGCTACTCCACCTGAGTCAAAGGCAATACCTACAAATAGTTTAGGTGTAAAATAAGACAATGCTATTGCTAATAGATATCCTGGCACAAGAAAATGCCATAATTTAATACTGGGGATTAATATCCTTATCATAGAAAGTGATACCGCAATTGCAACTCCTATTGATAATGTATATAAGATTACTTTCTTTTTAATATGCCCACTTGTAACTTCTTCAATCTGTTCATTTAATACATATACTGCTGGTTCTGCAAATATTACTGCAAATCCGAGAACAAAGCCTATTGCTATAACAATCCAGTCCTTATCAAGAGATGCAGCAGCATGCCCTATAGCAGATCCTGCCTCCATAAATCCTGCATTTACTCCAGTTAAGAATAATACAAAGCCTATAAAAGTATAAAGCAAACCTTTTAAAATCTTATAAAGTTGTTTTTTAGATAGTTTAAAAAATATAATTTGAAATATAAAAAATAAGAATAATAATGGAATCATCGCCATTATAACTTCCATTGATATCACTGGTATTTCATGTATGAAGGAAGCTAATATACCATTTGTATTAACAGAATGATAAGGTAAACTTCCTGTTAGAGATTTTATGCCTGAGAACAGGCTCATTATGAGGACTGCCATCATAGGACCAGCAGATGCTATACCAACTAATCCAAAGCTTGATTCTTCAGATGCTTTTCCCCCCTGAGTGGAAGATACACCTAAACCTAGTGCCAAAATGAATGGTACTGTCATTGAGCCTGTTGTGGCTCCACCTGAATCAAACGCTATTCCTAGAAATTCTTTAGGTGATAAGATTACTAGAAAAAATATTATACTATATAATAGTGTTAAAAGTTTGTGTAATGGAATATTAAATACAATCCTTGATAATCCAACAGCAACTAATACACCTACTCCTATTGAAACTACAATTACAATACTTGTCTGTGATAATACTCCAGAAGTCACGTCACTTACTTGTCTTGCCAGTACTAACAAATCAGGTTCTGCAACATTTATAAAAAATCCAAGAATGAATCCAAATATTATAATTAGCCATATATTTTTAGTCCTTGTTAGAGATGAACCCATTAAAGTACCTATAGATTGTATTCCTAGTTCAGCACCAAACAAAAATATTGCTAAACCAAATATAATAAATATTGCTCCAACTATAAACTTCCACATTAAATTTGCTCCTATTGGAGCTATGGTGAAGTTCAAAATCAGCACCAGAATAGTAATTGGTAACACAGCTAATGTAACCTCTTTCAATTTTTGAGTCAACATGTTCAAATAGTATCAGCATCCTTTCTGTATATAATATATATTTTTTAGTTCATATATATTATAGTATATAATTTATTTCTATGTAAACCTTTTCTTTCGTTTCTCTAAGATTTTTTTAATAAAAGGATTGCCAAAAATAGTATTTTAATTGAAACAATAGGGACATTAATCACTAATGACCCCATTGTTATTCCATATATAGTTTTATTTTTAATTTTACCACTCATTAATTTAATTTTTCTATTTTTCTGGATTTAGACTTAAATAATATTCCAATCCATTTACTATAGAATCTACTACCTTATCTTGATAAGAATCATTTAACAAAAGTTTCTCTTCATTTTCATTGGATAAAAAACCATATTCAACTATTATAGCCGGCATTTTAGTCTGATTTAAAACTATTAAATCTTCTCTACCTATAATACCTTTGTCAGTAGCTCCAGTACCTTTTACTAATTCATCTAACATAATTTGTGCCAGCACATCATTATTGGAATCATTAATAGTGCTTTTTCTATTTGGGTAATATAATACTTGAATCCCGTTTATACTATTATTATTTTCTATAGCATTGCCATGAATACTAACAAATATCCTAGCCTTTTTCTCATTTGCCATATCTGCTCTATAATTGTTATCTACGAATTCATCCGTCTCCCTAGTTAAAATAACTTTATAATCCATAGACATAAGTTTTTCATATAATTTTTTAGCTATTTCTAAATTTATATCTTTTTCATAATGGTTGTTAACACTAATAGTGCCAGAATCTTTTCCTCCATGTCCAGGATCTATAACTATTACTTTTTTTGATGAAATAAAATCTCCTTTTAGAAAAGAAAATCTTTGAAATATATTGAAAAAGATAAGTATTAATATTATTATCAAAAAAATTGCTCTAATTCTTCTAAATATCATCTGTCTTTCCTCCAAGAATATTGCTAATATTTTATTTAAATAGACAAGACTCTTCAGCAATATCAAACTGATAGCTAGTTAATCTTTGCTTGTCCAAAAGTCAACTAATTTTTTAGAAGGAATGGCAGATATTATTGTTTTATCTCCCATTCCTTCATTATTATAATAATATATTACTACTTTTAGTTTATTACTTAGATTGTATCATGTTTTCAAAGGTCTTTATACTTTCAAATAAATTCTTATTTTCTTTTATCTTCTGTTCTCCTCCTACAACAGATATATAATTTTGTTTTAATATTTTTTCTATCATATCGGCAAAACCTCTTATATCTTCATCTGTAGTATTTATTATTTCTTCATACATTCTCCTTATATCATTTTTGGTAACTCCAGAAAAATATAGTTCATCCTCAAGAACAACTTCTAGACTAGGAGTTAACTTTCCAAAAGGATTCATCTCACTTTGAACATTTGTTATAGTCCCGATTATATGATTTATCATTTCTTGCTCTGTCGCTTTAAAATTTCTTATAAAATCTGCTACCCCATCAAATACTTCCATTGTCTCTTTTATATTAGGATCTTGAGTTGAATAAAATATAACTTTACCATCTTCACTTATTTTAACTCCAGTTCCATAAGCTCCTCTTTTGACTCTTATTTCATTCCATAGATATTCACTACTTATGATTTTCTCAAGAACTTTCATTTTAGGACTATATTTATATCCTTCTTCTATAAAATTCCCACCCTTAAATACATATTGAAGATTAATAGGCATTATTATACCCTCATTCTTATTATTAGAAAGAAATTCATATTTTGCTATAGGATATTTTGAACCATCCATACTGTCTATTAAATTAGGGATATTTTCAACAAGACTATTATATCCTTTTGCATCTCCCAAAAAGCTTATTACCATAGTATCTTGATTAAATATATGTTTTTTTAATTCTAAAAGATTTTCTTGAATTTCATTCCACCTTGTATCAAAGTTTTTATCAAGATTACATATAAATTTATAATAATCAAGACTCACTATCTCTGAAGCATATCTATAATTTTGAGATAAGTAACTATTCATCTTATCCCAGCTAATATACTCAATATAAGAATAATCTTTATAATACATATCTAAATTCAATTTCTCTTCACGAATAATATTCTTTATATGCTCTTTGTCACTGAAATTAATAGAACTCATTATTTCTCCAAATAACTTTAATGAATTTGAAATATTTTCATTAGAAAGCTTGACTAAAGCAGCTTGCATATTTAAACCCATTTTAGAGTTATTAGGTATATTATAAAATCTTGGTCCAAAAAATCTCACTATATCATTATCCATATCATTAAGAATTGAAGATAAGAGATTAATATAGGATAACTTATCCTGTGGTATAGACTTTGTGTCAAAATAAAAAGTTATATATGATGCTTCATCTAAAGGAACAGGATGATATAAAACTTTTACTTTGTCTATTTCTTTTACTTCTGTGGGAAAATCACTAACTTTTATATCTATATCTTCCTTAGATAAATATGGTAATTCAGATAAATCTTCCTGTGAGTCTGGAGTATCTGCCCACTGTCTTAACTCTTTAGTTTGATTTACAAGACTATTTATTTCTGCATCAGATAAATTTGACTTATATTTAGCTAGTTTTTCTTTAAGTTCCATAGTATTTTTATCTTCAAGGCCTTTAACAGGTTTTAATATTACAGTAGATGAATGATTATTTTCAAGAAGATAATCTACAATAAGTTTTTCTAGATAACCACTTTTTATCTTTTGCTTAACTTTATCAAAAACATCCTTGTTTTCTAGGAATTTAGGTGATTTTTCTCCATAAACCCATGATTCCGTCATTCTCATACTGAAATAAAAGGGATCAACATTTGGGTTAGATATTATTCTTCTTTCAATGAAATCCAGCACTTTATTTATATCTTCTTCTTTAAATCCTTCCCGCGTTATCTTTAACAGAGTGTCATCTATTATCTTTTTAATTTTATCTTTATTTTCTTCTTCTGTATCACTGATATAAATTCCATAAGTTGGCTGGATGCCATTAGCTCTAAAATCAGAGAATACCATGTCACTAAGAGAACTGTCTTCAAGAGCTTTTCTTAAAGGAGAAAATTTATCTCCCATTAAAAGCTCATTTAAAATTTGAAAACCTATCACTGTTTCTTTATCTGAGAAATTACTTACTACATAATTATAAGATATATTTGTCTTATTTTTAGAATCAGATTCTTTTGGAATACTATATTCTACTGCAAATGTTTTAGGGAGTTCAAATGGTTTTTGATAAGATATAGAAATATCTATCTTTTCTTTATCAAATTTACTTAGATAATTATCATTTATAAGCTTTAATATCCTATCTGTATCAATATTTCCATATAAGAAAATAAGGGAGTTTGATGGTTTATAATACTCTTTATATGTCTGTATAAATTTCTCTCTTGTTAAAGAGGGTATTTCTTCGGGAAATCCACCTGATTCCCATTTGTATGAAGTATCTGGAAATAAGGATTCCTTTATGGCTTTCATTAATAAAATTCCTGGATCAGAGTACATATTTTTCATTTCATTATATGCAATTCCATTAATTCTAAAGTCTGATTCTTTAGAATCCAATTCATAACTCCATCCTTCTGACTTAAATATATTGGGTTCTTCTAGCATATTAGGATAAAAAATCCCATCTAAAAAAACATTAATCAAATTCTCAAGGTCTTTCTGGTTAGTACTATCGGCTGTATAGGATGTATAATCTTGAGAAGTAGATGCAGTTATAAGTTTACCCATAGATCTATTAAGCATTTGAACAATAGGCTGTTTAACAGGATAATTTTTAGATCCGCATAAGACACTATGTTCTATAATATGGTTTACTCCTGTATTATCAGTGGGAGGAGTTTTAAAATTAATGGAAAAGAATTTTTGATCATCATTGTTTTTCATATGAATTAACTGAGCACCTGATTTTATATGTTCATATGTAATTATGGTAGATTTTATATCATCAACCTTCTTTGACGATATGATTTTAAACCCGTGACTAATATTCTCTTTTTCAGCGATAACTGAAGAAGAAAGAAAATATGAAAAAATAATACTAAATATTAAAGTTAAAGAAATTAACTTTGGCTTTCTGAGCATATAAAATTCCTCCTATTTAATAAATTTAAATTATCTAATCTGTTGAAATCAAAAAGTTTCAAACTAGATAATAATACTTTATCAAGTTTGAAACCTACATTTATTAATATAATATTTAGAAAACCTTAAATTTTTCTTACATTTCATATTTAACTTTATTTTCAATTGGTAGAAATACAGTAAACTCTGTATATTCCTCACAACTTTCAACTTTAATTTGCCCCCCATGAAGTTCTACAATTTCTTTTGCTATGGCAAGTCCAAGACCTGCACCACCTGTTCTAGATGTTCTCGCAGTATCAAGGCGATAAAACTTTTCAAAAATCCCATCCAATTTATGTGAAGGAATTGGTTTTCCATTATTCTTTATTTTAATATTTACTCCTTCTATAATTTCTTCCACAATTATCTTGATTTCACTGGATATAAAACTATAACTAATTGCATTTTTAAGTAGATTATCAAATACCCTAGCAAGTTTGTCACTATCACCAACAATGGAAATATTATCTATTAAGTTTAATTTCACATGAAGTTCTTTCTCACTCATTAAAGGGTACATTTCATCAACTAATTGCTCCATCATTCTTGCAAGATTTACATTAGTTTTTTCCAAAATTATATTCTGCATATTAAATCTCGTGATTTCAAAAAATTCATTAATCAAATCCTCTAAACGGTCTGCTTTTTCAAGAGCTATAGATAAATATTTCATTCTTAACTCCTCAGAGATTTGTTTCTCATCATGGAGTAGATTTAAATAACCAATAACCGATGTAAGCGGAGTTTTCAAATCATGTGCTAAATATACTACAAGATCATTTTTTCTCTGCTCCGCCTCTTTTGCTTCAGCTTCTCGCTGTTTCAATGTTAATTTTATTTGATTTAATTTATCCTCCATTGGTTTAAGTTCATTTGGAAGAAGAATTATACTTTCATCCTCATCAGCAATTCGATCTACTGCATCTGCTATTTGATTTAAATATCTGGTTACTTTAGAAAGTGTATAATAAAAGAAAATTATAATTAGCATTATAAATCCTACAGTTAATAAGGTTTTTTTATTATTTCTAAAAACCTGCCCATATATATTATATGCATCAGCGTTACTAAATCCCAAAATTTCACATGTTCTAATAACAAATCTTGCAAATGGATCTTGTAGAATACCATCAATAAAAACCTTTAATATAATAAACCCTAAAATTGCTGCTATTCCTAAATTTACAAACATTCGGAATAAAATTTTCATCTTTAATTCTTGATAGTTATTTTTCAATTTTATATCCAACTCCCCATACTGTTTTTATAAATTTAGGATTTTTAAATGGTTCATTCATTTTTTCACGGAGTCTACGTATATGAACCATTACAGTATTGTTATTATCAAGGTATTTCTCACCCCATACCTTTTCAAAAATTTCTTCAGAACTTATGACCCTGCCTCTATTTTCGCAAAGTAGCCATAAAATAGAGAATTCAATAGGAGTAAGATTAAGAGGCTTTTCGAATAAAGTACATTCATGAGTTTTTCTATTGATAACAAGTCCTGAAAAATCAATTATATTATCTGATTGCTTATCATTTCCGCTATATTTCGTATAACGTCTAATCTGAGCCTTAACTCTTGCTATAAGCTCTAATGGATTAAATGGTTTTGTGATATAATCATCAGCACCAATAGTTAAACCTGTTATTTTATCCATATCTTCCACCTTTGCGGTCAGCATAATCACTGGAAAAGTGTGCTTTTCTCTTATAATTTTGCAAATAGTAAATCCATCTATGTCTGGCATCATAACGTCAAGTATAGCAAGATCAAGGGGTACACTTTCTATACACTTTAAAGCATCTCCTGCATCATAAAATTTATGTACACTGTAGTTTTCATTTTCCAAATACAGCTCTACTAAGTCCGCAATTTCCTTTTCATCATCTACAACCAATATATTCATATTTTACTCCTTTCATAGTTAATAATTTTATTTTAAACCTATTTTTATTTATATATGTAAATATATAATAACATATAT